>JAMPCN010000060.1 GCA_023666125.1 Bacillus sp. (in: firmicutes)
ATTCAGGCAGATTAAAATTGATGTGAACAATATTACAATTCGTTATATTTTCAGCCGTATAGTCTTTGAAAGCTTCTAAGAGTTTTGATTTTCCGCTACGGCGAACGCCTGTAATAACTTTTATGTCTGGTGTTCCGATAACATTTATTATCTTATTAAGATATTCTTTGCGCTGTATCAATTTCATGGCAATCACCTCTTATAAATACTATACTGCGCCTATTAGCCAAAATCAATAAAATATTAAAAATGGCTAATAGATAACATCCTTAAAAGCTGTAACCCTTTTCGCAAAACCACATAAAATCAAGGTTTTCTCGAAAGCAAGACAACCGCCTCCACATTCCCTGTTCCCGGAAACATATCCGCGCACACCGCTTTCTCCACTATGTATCCTCTTTCCAGAAACACCTCCAAATCCCTTACCAGGCTCGTCGGCTTGCACGAGATATATAAAATATGCTCCACCCCGTAGCGGATAATCTTATCCAACGCTTTCGGATGAATACCTTCGCGGGGCGGGTCTAAAATAATCATATCCGGTTTTTCCTCAATCGCATCAATCACTTTTAGAACATCTCCGGCAATAAATTCACAGTTATGTAAACCATTTAACTTTGCATTCTCCCGCGCCGCCTCTACCGCCTCTTCTACAATTTCCACACCGATGACTTTTTTTGCCACCGGAGCCATCAACTGCGCAATCGTTCCGGTTCCGCTGTATAAATCAAAAACTACTTTTCCATCATTTCCTGCCATATATTCCGTAATATACTCACGCGCGGTCTGATATAACACCTCTGCCCCCAGACTGTTTGTCTGAAAAAAGGAAAACTGTGAAATTTTGAATTTTAGTCCGAGCAGTTCCTCATAAAAATAATCTTTTCCATATAAAATATCCGTCTCATCGCTTTGCACCACATCAGCAAGAGAATCGTTTTTCGTATGCAGAATCCCGACAATGCTTCCGTCTAAAGACAGACGCAGCAGTTCCTCTTTCAAATTCTCCAGTATTTCCACTTCTGTTACCCTGCCTCGCGCCTTTGCGCCGCACACTCCTACACTGCTGCCATCTCCCGCGCCGCCGCCAGTCTCCGCACTTTCGCCAACTCCGCCGCCCACTTCCTGCGTTGTTGTTACAAGCGCAATCAGAATCTCTCCCGTTTTCGCCGCCTTACGGACTAAAAGATGACGCAGATACCCGGTATGCCGCAGCCTATGGTAAAATGTTATGTCAACCTCTCTATCCTGCAAATCCGCAAAATATCCTCTGACACACCTTAAAATCCTGCGGTAATCCTCGTCCACAATCTGACAGTCCATAACGGATACGATATCATAGAAACCGCCTCTTTTGTGCATCCCCAGCGATAAAGGTCCACCCTTTACCTCGTCGCCAAACGTAAACTCCATTTTGTTGCGGTAACCATAGCAGAGCGGACTTGGCTTTATTCCCTCGAATCCGTAAGACCCCTGTTTCCCTAGGACGGAATCCAACAGTTTTTTCACCTGCGCTTCTTTCAGACGAAGCTGTTCTTCATAAGGCAGAGAGAGAAAAACGCAGCCGCCGCAAACGCCAAAATGCGGGCAAGGGCTTTCTATTTCTAACGGTGAAGGCTCTATGACTTCCAGCAGCCGTCCCTCTGCCTTTCCCTTTCTTACTTTATTTATCGAACACTTAATTTTCTGCCCCGGCAGCGCGTTTTTTACCACGCATACGCCGTCTTTACTCTCAACGACCGCCTTATTTGGAAAATCCACCCTTGTTACGATTCCCTCTATCACCTGTCCTTTTTTCATCCCGACATCTTCCTCCTCAGCCGTCAAAATGCCATAATCCAACGGATTGCGCTACAAAAACGGGATGTACGAGCAATCCCCATACATCCCGCTGTCATTTCACAGTAATTTCCTATTACACAAAAGCACCGTCTCGGCGGTACACGCCCGGCCGCCTCTTTACTGCTTATCTGCATCTTCCTCAGAGTCTTCATCTTCCTCGTCTTCAAACAAATCATCATCAAAGTCATCATCAAAATCGTCGTCGAAATCATCCAGATAATCCGGCTGCATATAACGGAATACCGCATATGCAATCGCTGCTACCGCCGCAATCACGCCAATAATAGCCAGCACCCATAAAATCACATTTTTCTTTTCTTCTTCTTTTTTCTTTTTGCCCAACAATTCATTTACCCCCGTATTATCCAATACTTCATCCAATTTATTTAAAACTTCCTCTTTTATCTCTCTCATATCCGTTCTGCTCATACCCAAATCCTCTCTTTCCTAAAATGATAGGCGGCTGTCAAAATTATCCGCATCCTTTTCTTTTGTACCCTACAATATAATATACCACTAATTTATATTTTTTACTACACATTTTTTTAAATCAAGCTTCATATCGTAAACTTTCTTTTTCAGACTTTCTTCAGTTTAGCAAATCCGGCATACATCACTTTCTGGCCGGCCTCGTCAAATACTACTGTCACCTGATAATCCCTTGCTCCCGGCTCGATTTTCATCACGGTTCCCTCGCCGTAACGTATATGCCTTACCCGGTCTCCCTGTTCGTAACCAAGAGAGGATGCTGACGAAGCCGCCTCCACACGCGCTATTTCCATAGATGAGCGCGTAATATAGGGCTGGTCTTCATAGGCAGTCCGTTTCGGCTTTGCTGCCGCTTTCGGCTTTGCCGCAGCTTTGGGCTTATCAAAAATCGTATCGGCATCCTTCCCGAAACGTCTCTGATAGGAAGTCTCACTACGGCTGTAACTAAATTCCGTCTCGCCGGAACTGTCATGGAAAGTTAATCCGTTACGCCTGTACGAAGCTCCCACATCCGCGCTGTCGTTATGATATGTACTCTCACTATAGATATCTAGCTTCGGCTTCGGCAGCTTATGGTCTAACAAAAGCGGCGGAATTTCTTTTACAAAACGGCTGACCGGATTATACTGCGTTTCTCCGCGAATCATACGCTGTCTGGCGCAGGTAATCGTCAAATCGTCTTTGGCTCTGGTAATGCCCACATAAGCAAGACGTCTCTCTTCTTCCACCTCCAACGGGTCATCTGACACGATTGTCATATAACTTGGAAAAATACCGTCCTCTAACCCTGCCAGATATACATGGGAAAACTCCAGTCCTTTTGCACTATGTAAAGTCATTAACAACACCTTATTATTATCATCGTCCACCTGGTCAATATCTGCAACGAGCGCAACTTCTTCCAGAAATTCGCTTAAATTGGCCTCCTCGTGCGTTTCATCATAAGAAACCACTTTGCTGATAAGTTCATCGATATTCTCAATCCGTTCCTGCGCGTCATCCGCGTCAGAAGCTTCCAACTCCCGCACATACCCCGTTGTCTCCAGAATATCCTTTACTAAGTCCTCTAAGTTATAAAACTCCAGTTTGCTCCTAAACGCCTGTATCATTGTCACAAACGGCTTTAACTTGGACGCGCTCTTCCCGATTGTCATAATCTGATCCGCCTCCCGCAGCGCGTCATAGAAGCTGATGCCGCGCCCATCCGCATATTCCTGAACCCGCAGAATCGTTGTCGCGCCGATTCCTCTTTTGGGTACGTTAATAATTCTTTTGACCGCCACATCATCCCTGCCGTTGTCAATCGTCTTTAAATACGCCAGAATGTCTTTGATTTCCTTTCTGGCATAAAAGTTTACGCCGCCGACCACCTGATAGGGAATCCCTTTCATGATAAAACGTTCTTCCAACATACGCGCCTGTGCATTGGTGCGGTATAAAACGGCGCAGTCTCTGTAATCGGCTCTCGCCTCCCTCTTCTTTATCCGTACATCCTCCGCAATATAGTCCGCCTCGTCGTAAGCCGTATCAAACTGATGGAAATGAATCAAAGAGCCGTCCGTTTTCTGTGTCCACAATGCCTTATCTTTCCGCCCGGTATTGTTCTTGATAACGGCATTCGCCGCATCCAATACCGTCTGGGTGGAACGGTAGTTCTGTTCCAGTTTAATCACGCATGCCTCCGGATATACTTTCTCAAAATCCAGAATATTGCGGATATTCGCACCACGGAATTTATAGATGGACTGGTCGTCATCACCCACCACGCACAGATTCCGGTATTTTGCCGCTAACAGCCTGATTAATTCAAACTGCGCCGTATTCGTGTCCTGATACTCGTCTACCATAATATAGCGGAAACGCTCCTGATAGGAATCTAACACCTGTGCGTCACTCTTAAAAAGTTCCACGGTCTTTACAATCAAATCATCAAAATCGAGTGCGTTATTTTTTCTAAGCGTCGCCTGATACTCTTTATAAGCCTTGGCAATCCTGCTGCCGTTAAAATCCCCCATATTCTGCATTTCATATTCCACAGGGGAAATCAATTCGTCCTTGGCGGAGGAAATCGCGCTAAGAATCGTCCGCTCCTTTAACAGCTTGGTATCAATCGAGAGTTTTTTACAGACTTCCTTTATAATGCCTTTCTGGTCATCCGTATCATAGATTGTGAAATTATTATCAAACCCGAGTCTGTCAATATACCGCCGCAGAATCCGCACGCAGGTTGAATGAAACGTAGAGACCCATACCTGTTCGGAACCAAAGCCGATAAGGTTATTGACACGCTCACGCATTTCGCCCGCCGCCTTATTCGTAAAGGTAATCGCCATAATATGATAGGGTTCTACGCCCTCTTCCCCCATCAGATAGGCTATCCGGTGCGTCAGGGCGCGGGTCTTGCCGCTGCCTGCTCCCGCCAGCACCAAAACCGGCCCGGAAGTCGTAAAAACCGCTTTCTTCTGTTGTTCATTCAGTGTATCATAAATACTCATTGTGCTGCCTTTCTTCAATATGCGGCATCCTTTTTTTGCAAAAAAACAATAAGCCCGCTTCACGGCAGGCTTATCGGATTACGCTAACTTATTCCCGCAGTTTCCGCAAAACTTCATGCCGTTTGTCGGCGTACCGCAGTTAGGACAAAACTTGGGAACCGCCGCCCCGGCTGTGTTTGCCGCATTCATGCCTGACCCGGCCGCATTCTGGTTCATCTGGTTCACCATCTGCTGTCCAAGAGCCATGCCCATCTGCACGTTCACCATATCGGAAGCAATACCGCTGCCGCCATGGCCTCCTCCCTTGCCCATGCCATCTGCCGCCGCCATCTGCGTATACTTGCTCATATCGCCTACCATGGACTGTGCGGCTGCCTTTTCCTGCATCTTCTTGACCTCTTCCGGATAGGAGAAACTTTCAATAGTGAAATCAGTGATGCCGATTCCCAGTTTGCGCATATCCATATCCAAATCGGACTCGATTCCTTTGGCTATGTTCCTGGCGTCCGCCTGCAGATTGAACATATCCCTGCCTTCTTTGGCTATCCAGCTCATCAAAAGCTGGTCGAGGCTCGCTATAATCCTCTCCTTGACATCCTCCACCGTATAGGTATTCCTGATACCGGCAAGCTTATCAATCACAACCGCATGTTCCACAATCCTACAGTTGAATGTACCGAACGCGCGGACAGGCATACCGCCCGGCAGCCCCGGCGTCTGCAGATTAATGGCATTCTTCGTTCCCCATTTTACCAGAAGTTCTTTCGTATTAATAAACAGAACTTCCGCCCGCATCGGTGTGTTAAATCCAAATTTAAAACTTTTTAACGTCGTCAGAAAAGGAATAATATCCGACTCAATGTCAAAATTCCCCTCATCCTCAAAAATTCCCTCTACAACGCCGTTATACATGAAAATGGCATCCTGCCCCGGACGGATAATCAGCTTAGAGCCTTTTTTAATCTCCTGACTCGGCCATTTATAGAATAAAACGCCCTCTCTCGTCTCATTCCATTCCACTACATTGGATAATTGATTTGAAAATAAGCCCATTTATCTATCCTTTCTACATTCCCATTTCCGCCTTTAATGCTGCCAGCTCATCATCCACGCTGGAAGATGCGCTGTTCGCATCATATTTTCTGGTCAGCGCGTCAATATCGTTAGATTCCGGCTCCTTGTTCAACTCGTTCAGCGCATCCGCCTCGTCCAACATCTTGTTGACTTTCTCTTCCATTCTGTCAAAAGCCGCCATATTGCTGCCCGCGCTTTCCAGGCTGGAACCCATCTGGCTCATCTTTTTCTGTGTCTCGGCCACTTTCACTTTGGCTTTCAACATTTCTCTTCTGCTCTTTAAGGAAGAAATATCGGACTCCAGCTTATCGTGCATCTGACGCATTTTAGCGGAATTATCGCAGGCCATTTCGTAATCTTTTGCCAAAACTTCCTGTTTTTGTGTCAATTCTGCCTTTTTGGATAAAAACTGGCGCGCCTCGTTATCATTTCCGGCCGCAACCGCCTTTTTAGCATACTCCGCCATTTTGGCTATCTCAGATTCGCACTCATCCAGCTTTCTTTTCGCACTCTTTTCTTCCGCCATAATAGCCGCCGTCTCTGCCTTTACTTTTGCAAAGTCCTGCTCCAAGTTTCTTAAATACTGGTCAATCATTTTCTCCGGGTCCTCACAGCGGTCTAATAATGCGTTGAAATTAGCTGCCATAATGTCCTTAAATCTGGTAATTACTCCCATCCTGTTTCCTCCTTGATAATAAATGAATTTAATTATAATTATTTAGGTTCTGTGCCTGCTCACTTAAATTTTCCACTAAATCCGTTACCTGCGTTACAATTTCCATATTCTTATCGCTGATATTGTATGTCTCGTTGGAATGCGCCGATACTTCTTCCATAACGGCGGAAATCGTCTGTATTCCTTCGATAATTCCTGCATTTGCCGCCTCCAGATTGGCAATAACCTCCTCTAACATCCTGCCCTGCTCATCCGCGCTCTGCGTACTTGTGGCAATTTTCTCAAAGCTGCCCGCTACCGTCACTGCCGACTCATTCTGTTTCGCATTATTATTCATAAGCTGCTCCACCGCATTGACTGCAATCGTCAGTTTTTCGGAGACATTATGGATAACATCCGTTATATTAACTGTTGCCGCCTGCGTCTGGTTTGCCAGATTGGAAATCTCCGTCGCCACTACCGCAAAGCCTTTACCCGCTTCTCCGGCGCGCGCCGCCTCGATACTGGCATTTAACGCAAGCAGACTTGTCTGGCTGGCCACATTCGTAATCAATTCAATAATAGACTGCATGTTCTGCATATATTCTTCCAACGCGCTGATATCGGTAACCACTTCTTTTCCGGCGTTCTCAGAAGAATCTACCTGTGCCAGAAGCGTATCCAGGCTTCTCTTGCCATCTGAAATATTGCTCTTTGTCTGCTCCATGCTCTCGGCAATACTCTTAGATACCGTACCAACCTGCTCGATATGCCTTTGAATCTCTTCCGTCTGCCCTAACTGTTTCTGTATCGCATCCGCCGTATCGTTCGTACCGCCGGACACTTCCTGCATGGCGTTTCTCGTCTCCGAAACGGACTGCCCAAGATTCTGCATATGGTCTCTCATATTGATAATACCCTCCGACATATTGCCGGAAATTCCCATGACATTACTTAACAGATTGGAGACGTTTTCCTTTTCCTTTTCCAGTTCCGCCATCTTCATGGCGTTAATCTGTGCCATAACTTTGGTTGCCATACATAAGAATATGGATACCAGTAACATCAGCGCGATACGAATCTCATAAGTCGCCATATCCTCCGCTGCAATACCTGTCGTAACAGCCTGATAAATAACAAAAATTAAATTGACTAAAAAGCAACTGGACGAAATCAAAATGCAATACCTTAAGTCAGAATACAGCGTAATGACTATATACAACGGAATTGCAAATGTAAAAGCCGTTACGTTGGTCGTCGTAAAAATAACGAAAATATAGAAAATTCCATAGCCGACTCCCAGAATATGCTGTATCTTTGTGTCCGCAGGATTCTTCTTATACAGAATCCACTCTATGATAACCGGTGCGACGGCAAGTATCGCAAAAACAATGTAATACCCTATTGTCCTCGCCCCTTTTGCCACCTCTAAAGCATAGGAGGCCAGTAATACAAGGGCTATCACAGTATGACAGCATATTGCCGTCTTGTTAATTTCTTTTCTTTCTCGTTCCATCTTTCATCCCTCACATTTTGTCTATTTGTAGAATTTGCCTTGTTTAGTATACCATAAACTAAATCCACTGCACAAGACAATTTAAGATACTTTTATGATATGACGCCGAT
Organism: Bacillus sp. (in: firmicutes); assembly: GCA_023666125.1. Classification (GTDB taxonomy): domain Bacteria; phylum Bacillota; class Clostridia; order Lachnospirales; family Lachnospiraceae; genus UBA3282. The sequence continues at coordinate 8,182 of JAMPCN010000060.1, forward strand.
AACGATTCCTATGATAATAATCATGGCGCATACAAGCTTATGTCCCGTATTTTTTTCATGAAAAAGAAAACGCCCCGCCAGAATGGTCACAATACAGCCTGCCTGCTTTAGCAGCGTCATAACCGTAATTTTACTTCCCTCCATGCCGTTTGCCAGAAATAACGCCCTGTCTGCAACTACAATCAAAAAACTTAACAGCCATATCCAGTAATTTTTCAAAAGGCTTTTTATCTGTACCGGCGTATGCGTAAATAGAATGAAAAAAAGATACATAACCGCCAAAAAAAGCAGATACCAGAACTGCAGCTGCGAACTGCTTATGTCCTTCATCAAAATCTTATCCAAAAGTCCTGAAACGGCATTCAGCAAGCAGGAGGCAAAAGCCATTGCCACTATCTTTACTTCCACCTGTTCACCGCTTTTTGCCCGGTTTGCCAAAAGCGTCTTTCGGGAAAACATCCCCGGATGATATTTGAGTAACAAAAGTCCTGTCGATACCAGAATAAGCCCCAATGTCTGCCATACGCCAAGCGTTTCCTGCAATACGATTGTGCCAAGCATCGTTGCAAACAATACCCGGGATAAATCCAGCACGCCGTATAAACTGATGGGCATTCCTTTAATGGCCTTAAAACTGAATATCCATGCCAGAAAAATAACAAAGGACTTAAGCGCAATATAAAAATAATACTTCGGTTCCAGCCCTGTTGCATTCCCCGCATCAGGCAAAACAAACAAAAAGGCCAGCAGGGTATAGAAAAATAATACCTCTATCGTCGAATTTTTCTCCAGAGCTTTCTTTTTTACAATTTCACGCACTCCTTTTAAAATACCGTAAAGAAGCGTCAGCCATATCCACATCACGATAAAACCCTCTTTTCCTCTTTCGTTTATATCAGCCTATCTTTTTATATCACATCCGCCCGCTTTGCGAAAGTAAAAAATTGCTCTTGGAACCAATCCCTCCTCTTTCAATATAATAAAGTAAGTATTTTAATGAAAAATCTGTCTTACAGATACAGGAGGTATATGAAAAAGAAATTATGCTCTCTATTTCTTACAGCCCTATGCGGCGTATCCCTACTATGCGGATGCGGCGCCGGCAAAGAAAAAGACGGCGCCGCATCCGGCGAGGCGACGCCCGTTACGCTCAATGAAGTGGCGCACTCCATTTTTTACGCGCCCTTATACGTTGCCATCGAGGAAGGTTATTTTGCCGAAGAAGGCATTGACCTGACCCTGATTACCGGATTCGGAGCCGATAAAACCATGACTGCTCTTTTAACGGATGAAGCCGATATCGGTTTCATGGGAAGTGAAAGTACAATCTATACTTATATCGGCGGGGCTGCGGATTATGCCGTCAACTTTGCGCAATTAACACAGCGGGCGGGCAATTTTCTCGTTGCCAGAGAACCGATTGAAAACTTTGACTGGAACATGCTTGCCGGTAAAGACGTTCTGGGCGGCAGGGCAGGCGGTATGCCCGAAATGGTATTTGAATATATTCTGAAAAAAAATGGGATTGACCCTGCAGCCGACTTAAACATCGACCAAAGCATCGACTTTGGCTCCACCGCTGCCGCATTCTCAGGCGGACAGGGCGACTTTACGGTTGAATTTGAACCCCATGCCACCTCTTTGGAAGCCAAAGGCGACGGTTATGTCGTAGCCTCTTTAGGCGAAGATTCCGGCTATGTTCCCTATACCGCTTTTTCCGCGAAAAAAAGCTATATAGAGGCGCATCCGGAAGTCATCCAGTCATTCACAGACGCGCTGCAGAAAGGCATGGACTATGTGCAGGCGCATTCCGCGGCCGAAATTGCCAAAGTCATTCAACCGCAGTTTGCGGAAACGGAATTAGACACCATCACAACGATTGTGGAACGCTATGCCGCTCAGGAAACATGGAAATCCGACCTGATATTTGAGGAGAGCAGTTTTACGCTGTTACAGAATATCCTGGAAGAATCCGGCGAACTGGAAAAACGGGTTCCCTATGAAGATTTGGTCGATACTTCCTTTGCCGTAAAAGCTTCCGAATAACCTCATTCCTACGGTTGCCATCCCTTTATCTTTATATATAAAACAGTCCGGTATCAGCATTCGCATTCCGGACTGTTTTATAATATCGTGCGTTATTTTGTTTCTTTTTTTGCCTGCTCCTTTTTCTCTTTCTTATCTTCGTCATGAAAACTGTCTATCAACTTCTCTATCAGCAGTTTTTTTACGTAGACGTCAAAACTCAGCATACAGATGAAAGAAAATTTCTGCAAAAAATCCTGACTGTCTTTCGGCGCGTCCTTAAAAGTCTCTTCCGAAATATGAAATTTCTCTATAATGTCTTTTTTTAATACCTCCGCCTGCTCCCTTTCCAAGCCAAACACCGTTTCATAAATGGTTTCCAAGTCAAATTCCCCATCCGTATCAAAAAACTGTTTTGTAATCGGCTTTAACAGTTCCTGAATGTCACTGATGGACAATATTCCCTTATAGTAATAAATAAAAATAAGTAAAAGCACATGTTCCTTGGAATACTTTTTCTTTTTGGGCGGCGGAAGAAGGTCGTTTTTGGCATAATTATTTATCATTGTCTTTGTCAATATCTTATCTTCACCCGGATGCCTGGTGGAACTTTGCAGCCTGGACTCCATAAAAGTTGTCACCTGGTCCATATATAAATCAATATTAGGTATATCATCGGCCTTGATATAAGCGATTCTGCCGATACTGCCCAAGATGCTGTTTAATAAATCTTCTGTCTTAATTGTCATATTTTACCTCGGTTCTTTTTACACTATTTCATCTTGCGTTTATTATATAGTTTTTATTACTACATGACAAGTCTTTTACATTCATTTTCATATCATTTATGCACGAACGCTTTACTTTGCCCGCCGGATATGCTATATTAATCTACATAAAAGCTGTAACGTATTAACGCGCGAAAGCGTCATAGAGAGGTACGCATATGAATAAAAAACTCAAAAGCGATGCCGCAGACCATTTATTTGAAGCCGTTCTCGCTCTACAAAATAAGGAAGAATGCTATGATTTTTTTGAGGATATCTGCACAGTCAACGAACTGCTCTCCCTCTCCCAGCGGTTTGAAGTCGCCTCCATGCTAAGAAATCATAAGACCTATATGGAAATTGCGGAAAAGACGGGAGCCTCCACGGCGACCATAAGCCGCGTCAACCGTTCTTTAAATTATGGCAATGACGGTTATCAGCTTATCCTTGAACGTTTGGACAAATCCTGACTTTTTTTCCAATATTTATTTTATTTTTAAAACGATGCTTTACTTTTTCCGATACATATGATATCCTATGAATGTTGTAAAAACAATAGTTTCATAGAATTTGTGGAGGTAGCACAATGAACAAAGGTACAGTAAAGTGGTTTAACAACCAAAAAGGTTACGGTTTCATTTCAGATGAAGAAGGTAACGACGTTTTCGTTCATTACTCAGGACTGAACATGGAAGGCTTCAAATCTCTTGAAGAAGGCGCTTCTGTTGAGTACGAAGTAGTAAATGGCGAAAAAGGACCCCAGGCAGTAAATGTAACAAAGTTATAAGCAGCCAGGTTCGCAACATATATAATAGCATTTCTTATTATGACTGTTGTATGAATTAATCAGTATAGCGATTTGCCTGTTTTAAATATAATGATGAATTTTATTTAGAATTAGCAGTATTGTCATGACGGATTAAAAGAAAAGAGGGTTTCTTAAAAGTTGGTAAAGTTGCGGCAGCTTTCAGGACATCCTCTTTTGTTGCGTTTTATGGTTCTTATTTCAGTTTTCATGAATATAAGACAACACTTCTTCCAGTTTCATGTTTCCCCCGAATAAATCCAGCGCGCTTCCGATTGTCACATGAACCTTACCATGTCCAAGTTCTTTTAACATGCTCAAATCCCCATACGTATGGACGCCGCCCGCATAAGTAACCGGAATTTTATTCCACTCTCCCAACATTTTCACAAGTTCTTTTTCGATACCGCCTGCTTTTCCTTCCACATCCACCGCATGAATCAGAAATTCATCACAGTAAGCGGCAAGTTCCTCCATCGTCGCCGTATTTAAACAAACATCCGTATATTTCTGCCACCTGTCGGTAACAATATAATAACTACCGTTTTTCATCCGACAGCTCAAATCCAGCACCAGATTCTCTTTTCCTGTTTCCTGTACCAGTTTATGCAGATTGTCATAATGAATGCGTCCGTTTTGAAAAACATAAGAAGTGACGATAACGTGGGACGCTCCCGCATCCAGATAGGACGCCGCATTCTCTGTAGTAATGCCGCCGCCAATCTGTAAGCCTTTCGGATAAGCTGACAGCGCCGCAAGCGCCTGTGCCTTTGTCGCCTCATAGTATTCGCTGTCCGGATGATTTAATAAAATAACATGCCCGTTTTTTATTTTTTTCTTCTTATATAAATTGGCATAAAATGCCGCATCCTGCTTGGCGACAAAATTTTCCTCCGCCTTATCATCTGCATCTTTTAGGCTGCTTCCCACAATCTGCTTTACTTTTCCGTTATGAATATCAATACAGGGTCTAAATTCCATTTAATAACTATTCTCCTTCATTTAAGCCGCGCATATTTTACTTTCTATCAGACATAATAACATAGGAACAGGAAGTTGCACAATTTCTGTTTTATCACAAATATAGTAAAGGAGTGAAATCATGAGAAAAATAAAAACATTTTTATTAGCTTCTCTTATGGTCTTAACAATGTCCGTGATGACTGCCTGTGGTAATACCGACAATACAGGCGCCGGTAATGGAACGGCAGACAGCGGTACAACCGATACCGCTAACGGTTCAGGCGCTGCAAGCGGAACAGATTCCGGCAGCATAGGCGGTACAAATACCGGAAATTCCGACAATAATAACGTCAATTCCGCTACAAGCGGCAATAACGACACAAACGGAAACGATTCTATCTTAGGAGATGCGGGCAATACGGTCGGCGACGCCATAGATGATGCCGGAAACGCTATTGGAAATGCAGTTGATGATGTTGCAGACGGCGTTGGAAACGTAGTAGATGATGTAACCGAGAGTGGCAGCAATAATGACAATGATAATAACAACACAGCTACCAATACCACACAAAGCGGCACAAGCTTAAACAGCACAAGCACAAGAGGCCGCTCCATCACCACCAAGAATCGCTAATCATGATTCTTTTATGTGAGAAAGATTTGTAAACAAGTCTTTCTCACATTTTATATGTTACATTCTTTCCATAATCGTGCCATCCCGGTAAGCCTGCAATAACTCTTCCAGTTGGTGGATACTCTCCCGCAGTTCCGCACCGATATCCGTATCCGCAATTTTCTGGCGCATGGTACTGGTTTCTAAAATAATCGAATCCGAAAAGATATCCGACTCGTTGATGATTGCCGACTCCGTCGATTCAAAGGGTTCGTGCGCAACCAGACGCATACCATAGGAATTGGCTACCAGCGTATAACCAGCAATTCCGGTCTTGTCCTGATACGCCTTGGAAAAACCACCGTCTATAATCAACAGCTTACCGCCGCATTTAATCGGTGATTCCCCTTTCTTTAACTCCACCGGAACATGTCCGTTGACGATATGTGATTTGTTAATATCTAAACCAAATTCCGTCAATATTTTATTGATGATATCCTCTCGGTCAAGCAGTCTGTAATAGCTGTTCTTTGTCTCCGTATGCGTTTCTTTCTCTTCTACAAAATACCGCTCGAACGTCGCCATCTTATCTTTGCCAAAGACCGGAGAATTGGGTCCTGCCCAGATATACCAGATAATATCCTGCCCCTTTAATCTCTCCTGCAGATCATGGTGCGCATAGTATCCCTTTCTGGCATACTGCTCCAAAACATCATACAACGCCTTTCCGCTGTACTCTTCTCCATATACGTTGACTTTTTTAAAATTCCCCTCCTCATCCATCGGCATACAACCATGATAAAGGAGATTGGAATTATATACTTTATAGAGGCTTCCTTTGGAGAAAAGAAATCTGACATGCTTTTGCAGTTTCTCACATCTGATAAAAGCATGCTGCAAACGCTCCATCACCTGTTCCTCTTCCGTGGTCAGTTCATAAGGGCGTTCCCTGTTCACCGTCGGAAAATCCGTATCTTTCATATGATATTCTTTTCCGTCGATAGTAATGGTCTTCGTATCATAATTGATATGCTCCAATAAAAGCCTGTCGCCCATGGCAAACTCCGGACGCCGCATGATAAGCTGTCCTTCCAGTTTCAACTGGATAATGGCGATTGCCTTGTGCATTTTCATATCCAGACTCAAATCTTTGGTATCATACTCCGTATTATACTTAATGGTAAAAGCATCGCAGTTGGTATCCTTATAGACATCCATTGCAAACGTAGCAAGCGGTATCAGGTTGATGCCGTAGCCCTCTTCCAATGTGTCAAGGTTTCCATATCTTGCCGCCAGCCTGATGACATTGGCAATACAGGCAAGATGGCCGCTGGCCGCTCCCATCCACACAACATCATGATTACCCCACTGCACATCCACGGAATGATACTGGCGCAGGGTATCCATAATGATATGCGGCCCCGGCCCTCTGTCATAAATATCCCCTACGATATGGAGATGGTCTATAACAAGATTCTGTATCAACTGACAGAGCGCGGTAATAAACTCCGGCGCCCTCCCGATTTTGATAATGGTATGGATAATTTCATTATAATATGCTTCCTTATCCTGAATTTCCGCTTTTTCCGTAATCAGTTCCTCAATGACATAAGCAAAATCCTCCGGCAGCGCTTTCCTGACCTTGGAACGGGTATACTTGGAAGAAACCCGCTTCGTTATCTGTACAAGGCGGTGCAGCGTAATTTTATACCAGTCCTCGATACTGTTTTCATCTTCTTCCTGCATCACAATCTCCAGTTTTTCCGCCGGATAATAGATTAACGTAGCAAGTGTTTTTTTATCCTTATTGCTGAGTGTATTGCCAAATTCCTCGTCAATCTTACGCCTCACGGAACCGGAACCGTTCTTCAAAATATGATTAAACTGCTCATACTCCCCGTGGATATCCGTCATGAAGTGTTCCGTTCCCTTAGGCAGACTCAAAATCGCCTGTAAATTAATAATTTCCGTGGAAGCCGCCGCAATCGTCGGATACTGCTTTGCCAGACTCTTCAAATATCTCTGCTCTAATTCGTCCATATTTTCCTTTTTTCCTTTTTATTTTTATAATCCGCGTTTTTTTATCCTATGACATCTTTCATATCATACATCCCCGCGGGTTTCCCGGCAAGAAATTTCGCCGCCTGAATCGCCCCTTTGCCAAAAACCGCTCTCGAATATGCCCTGTGTGAAAAAGTGATGACTTCGTCCGCACCGGCAAATATCACATCATGGTCGCCGACTATCGTACCGCCTCTGACCGCGCTGATACCGATTTCCTTTTGCGGACGCTTCTGCCTCCTTGCGCTTCTGTCATAGACATATTCGTAAGCATCGTCCAGTTCTTCTTTCATGGAATCCGCCAGCGCCAGCGCTGTTCCGCTTGGCGCGTCTAATTTCTGGTTATGGTGCTTTTCTACGATTTCAATATCAAAACCGGCGGGTGAAAGAATCGACGCCGCCTCCTTTAATACTTTTAAAAGCATATTGATACCAAGCGACATATTGGCGGATTTTAAAACCGCCGTCTTTTCGGAAGCCGCCTTTACTTTGGCAAGCTGCGTCTCGGAAAGTCCCGTCGTACATAAAACGCAGGGTATTTTTTTGGCCATACAATAATCCAACAGGCCATCCACTGCCGCCGCCGTGCTAAAATCAATCACGGCGTCCGCTTCCACATCGCATTTATGAATATCCGCAAAAACCGGATAGGCATTTTGCCCGTTATCGACCGCGTCTATGCCCGCCACAATCTCTATCTCGTCGTCTGCCGCCGCCAGTCCGGTAATAATCTGCCCCATCCTGCCGTTACAGCCGTGCATAATCACTCTTATTTTTTCCATTATCCCACCTTATCCGCCTTTCCATCCATAGCATCTTTATAAAATACCGTAATTTACCATTGCGCTACGAAGCCTCTCCATATTCGCCTCTTCCATATCACTGAGCGGACGTCTTAACGAGCCGACCTCTTTTCCCATCAGATTGAGCGCCGCTTTTACCGGAATCGGATTTACCTCGCAGAATAAAGCGTCGCACAGTTCAATGGCGCGAAGCTGCTCCTTGCAGCTTCCCTCGATATCTCCGGCAAAGAATTTCGCGCAGATATCGTGCGTCTGTTTCGGCGCCACATTGGATAAAACGGAGATAACGCCCTTGCCGCCCAAAGAAAGCACCGGTACGATATGGTCGTCATTTCCGGAATAGATATCAATTTTACCCTGCGCCAAAGATGCGAGTTTCGCTATCTGGGAAATATTACCGCTTGCCTCTTTGATTCCTACAATATTATGCACCTCGCTGCATAATCTAACCGCCGTCTGCGGAAGAATATTGCATCCCGTCCTGCTCGGCACGTTATATAAGATAATAGGCAGCTCTACCGAATCCGCAATTTCCTTAAAATGCTCAAACAAACCGTTTTGCGTGGCTTTATTATAATAAGGCGTTACCAGTAAAAGACCGTCTACGCCATATTTTTCCGCCTCTTTGGAAAGATAAACCGCCGTCTTCGTGCAGTTGGAACCCGTTCCCGCCACTACCGGAACTCTGTGTTTTACCGTTTCCACACAGAACTTAATCAAATCCAGATGCTCCTCATGCGTGAGCGTGGAAGCCTCCCCTGTCGTACCGCATACGATAATCGCATCCGTTCCACCCTGAATCTGCTCCTCCACAAGCTGTGCAAATTTCTCATAATTTACGCTGCCGTCCTCGTGAAAAGGCGTAATAATCGCTACGCCCGCGCCTTCAAAAATTGCCATAACTTTTCCTCCTATCCTTTCCGCCATATAAAAAGCTGACCCTGATGGAGTCAGCTTTATGTTTCTAAATATTTGTCTGCAAAATATTTGGATAGCGCCCCATCATTATCGATGACAGTCATACAGCTTTTAACTGTATGCCCAAGGAAAAACAAGCAGGTTATCTTCCCTTTCGGCACCTTTCCCTTTCAAAATGCTTCGCCTGCGCCTGCCGCATCCACATTCCTACTGATAAAAAATGCAACCTCTATCAACTGCTTATGTACTTATTGGAATTATCATAACACTATGAAACCCCTCTTGTCAACAGACTGTGCATTTCTTTTCAGTTTTTGGAGCGTACCGTCGTCTCTATCCTGGTCACTTCATCCGCCAGCAGAAAGGCTTCGTTGTTCATAGTCGCGCCTGTCATAATAATATCCATTCCCTCAGGTTTACATAACAGTAATGTCCTCAATTCCTGCACGGAAATAATATCATTATCCACCAGTTCCAGCACTTCATCTAAAATAAGCAGACTGCATTCGTCCGTATTCATGACTTTTTTGGCAAAATTCAGACCGTTTTTGATATTATAAATTTCCTCCTCTTTCCTCTCCTGTGAAAGATTGACGAAATTTTCATCCGATTTTTCAAAACGAAATATCTTAATTTCCGGCTCCAGCCGCTTTACAAAGTCGGAATCCGACAGCCCTCTTCCTTTTAAGAAACGTATAATAACAACATTCTCGCCTCTACAGGCTGTCTGTAATGCCCTGCCTAATGCCGCGGGGGATTTTCCGTGTCCCTCGCCGCTATAGATATATATCATGCCTTTTTCCATATTGCACCTCATTTATAACAGCATCTTAAAACCTCGACGCCTATCATAGCACAATTATATCGGAAACGCAACTTTTTTAGTCTCAATCCTCCTCCACAATCTCCAGCTTGCTGACCGAAACTTCGTAGGCAGTCCGCCTTTCTAGCTGCTCCTCCGAAATTTTCTTCATATATTCCCTGCTCTGAATCCTTCCCCAGACAACGCATCTGCTTCCTACTTCAAATGTGCTGGCAAACCTTGCATTTCTTCCCCAGCAGATGCAGGGTATGTAATCCGATTTGCCATACGGTCTGTTGACGGCAAGCAGTAAGTCTGCAATTTCCCTGCCAAGCGGCGTTTTCCTATAAATCGGCGCTTTACAGATATAACCGTCCAGGAAAATCTGATTCGTTTTGGAGCTTTCTTCTATATCATCTACAAACTCAATTTCCCTTGCAAATACGGAAAGCACTAACTTATTCTTTTTTTCCTCGTGTCTGTTATAAGAGCGGAACTGTCCCGTAATGCTGACTTTCATGCCCTTATAGTCCTCGCTTATGTCTAACAGCCTTTCTGATACCATAACGGGAATGATATCCGTGGAATCACTGAGCCTTTCCACGCTGATATCCACCATATAGAATCCTTCTCCGAAAATTTCGTGACTAAATGAAAAATCACCCACGATTTCCCCCATAATTGTCACCTGGTTGTTTTCAATTACCTTATCTGTCATGTTTTCTTCTCCCTTCTTTGTTAAAGAACCTTACTCTTTAAGAATTTTTCCAGTATTGTATTATCAATATATGTATGAACCGGGAGAATAGAACTGTCAGTGGTCGCGTAAGGCTATTGAAAATAAAAAAGCGCAACCCCAGCGGCTTGCGCGTATGTCTCTAAAAGCTCATCGTCTCCGTTAAAAACTTTATCACATTCTTATGAATGATTCCATCTCGTGAAAAATCAAACTTGTCCATAGAAATAACATATTTGGGATAATTATCGGCAATCGCCTTAAAAGCGCCAAATTCTCTGTCAATTACAGACTGCTCAACCAAAGAATATGCCACTTGATAATACTCTCTTCTTTCGCCTTTCACTGCAACAAAATCTACTTCCCCGCCTGGTATCTTTCCGACATATACCTCATAGTCACGGTTTTTCAGTTCATTATAAACAACATTTTCAAGCATTGCACCCATTTCCAATTTATAACCGCTGTTATGAATGCGCCCTAATCCTAAATCTGTCAAAAAATACTTGTCCAATGTTGTAAGTAACTGTTTCCCACGAATATCATAGCGTTGTGCTTTGCTCACGATTAGAGAGGTTTGTATATGGTCAAGATAATTATACAATGTCTGTGCGCTGACGCTGCGTTCCACACTTTTAAAATAATTTAAAATCCCTTTTGCAGAAAAAGTCTGTGACGGATTAAGCATAATATATTCCATGATGCGATTAATCAAGTCAACCTCTTTTGCTCCTGTTCGCTGAACAATATCCCTTAAAACAATGGAATTATATAAATCCTGCAAAAAAGTTCTTGTTTCATTCTCGCTCCCCATAGAAAATCGCTGCGGCATACCTCCCCAATTCATGTATTCTATCAAATTCTCGTCCGTGGGGTTTGCAATCCTCTTAATCTCACAATATTCAACAAAAGAAAATGGCGTCACTCGAAAACTTACATATCTTCCTGATAATAAAGTTGCCAATTCTCCCGATAACAACTTTGCATTGGAACCGGTGATAAAAATACTCACATCCCATGTTGCCCTAAACGAATTGACAGCTCTCTCGAATTCATCCACCATCTGAATCTCATCAAAAAACATATAATATTTCTTTTCATTTTTTCTTTTGTCACATATATACCGATATAGCTGCTCTGCATTTGTAATAGATGAATATTGAAAATCCTCAAAATTCATATAAATAATCTGTGATGCCTGCACGCCATTTTCCATAAGTTCATCCATAATCTGCTGTAAAATTACCGATTTACCGGAACGCCGCAGACCGATTAAGACCTTGATTAATTCATTATCATAAAATGGTCGTATTTTCTTTAGAATATTTTCTCGGATAATCATAACAATAACCATACCTTTCTCTCAACTTGCGACATTTGTTGCCGCAAGGCACAAATTCGCGTGTGAAAAATTTATTTTTCACACTATTATATACATTTATAATAGAATAATTCACTAAAAAAGTAAAGTTATTTTGATATATCAAAATTACTTTACTTTTTTAATGAAACCATTCGTAAGAACTTGCAACTTCCAAACTCTAG
>JAMPCN010000061.1 GCA_023666125.1 Bacillus sp. (in: firmicutes)
CCGGAAAGCAGAGCTTGAAGAACTCATTCTCGCGCTCGCCGCTCCCTATCAGCGGAAACTTGCCATTCTCCAAACCGCCCCTGGTATCAGCAGCATTTTTACTGCCATCGGCATTATTTCCGAAATCGGTACCAATATGGAGGCTTTTCCTTCGGCGAAACACTTATGCTCATGGGCCGGTCTTACACCGACCAATAATGAAAGTGCAGGGAAGAAAAAATCTGTCCGGGTCTCCAAAGCCGGATGCTACATCAAGCCACTGCTTGTGCAATGCGCCAATGCTGTCGTTACCAGCAAAAAGCATCCTGAGATTCGTAACCGCTATCTCCGTCTCAAAAAGCGTCGCGGCCACAAGAAAGCGATCATTGCCATAGCAAGGATGCTTCTTACCGCATTATACCACATGTTGAAGAACGGGGAAAATTATAATGCGGAACTTTACAGGAAATCTGATCTGCCTTCGGTTGATCGTGAGATCACAGTGGAGCAGGCTCTCATTATAGCAAGGAATCAAGGTTATCGGATTAAATCAGCAACTGCATAACCTTAACATTCTCAATATTCAATTCTTAAAGCAGCCACCATATGATGGCTTATTTCTTGTGTGATTAAGGTAATGGATACCCTCTACTTTTCATTTTCAATCTTTTATCCTCCTATTGCTGGCTGTAATTTTTGCTTGTCAAATTTTTTGACATTGTCATGCTCTTCACCGTCGGCCGGCGTTGCCACATCTTCCAGTCCAAGCTGCCCGGGAATCTGTGTGCCATACTCTTTCGCGACATACTGATTCGTCTTTAAATCGCGCCCGATACCGAAATTCGTAACAACTGTCTTTGATTTTGCAAGTTTACTTGCTACATCAATCTGACATGCCGCCGTATTCCGTTCTTCGTCCTGATTAAAAGTCAGTGTGATTGTAACTTTTCGCACATCCTTATAAGACGTATTCGGGTCTTTCATGTTTTTTACGATTTTTTCCATTTCCCGGTTAAAGCGTTCCTGCAATGCACCGCCGCCGATACTGCCCAAATCCAGGTTCATAAGCTTTCCCTCCTTTTTTAATTTCATTTATAAAAATCCTTTTCAGAATTTTCATCATAATAAATTCCATACACATGATATATCCGCGTAAACCGCTCACGCCCATACTGATGCGCCATTGTATGATGCTTCCGGCACAGACATATCTTTCTGTTTTTGCTGTCATCATATCGTTTTCTGTCGTTTCCCATGCCGATGGCATCCCAATGATGCATTTCCCCGGCTCTGCCGCATATAGCGCATTTTCTGTATTTGAGGCAGCTTTGCAGCATATAATCAATATTCTCTGACCGCTCATATAAGGAATCCTCTAATATAATCCCATTCTCTAAACATACGTCTATGATTAAATTAATAAACTGCCCTGCCGTATCCATTGAGCAGTCCGCCAACGAAAAATAGGGGCTGCCCGTCCGTTCAACATATAGATATTTCAATACTTCTTTTGATTCTTCCGGTGTATATCCGGTATATGAAGAGAAGTCTTTTATTGAGGCATATATTTTCTTCCGCTGCTCCGCTGAAATCATGCGGCCGTCATCCAGCCAGACCCCTATACGTGAAACTTCCTTTGTTTTTATAAATGCCTCATATTTTTCACTATCCAACACAATCTGCAATTCAGTATTTCCGCTCTTTTTACCATAATCAGTGACGATTCCTACCGCATACATTCTTTTCCGCCCTTTCAGACTCCGCTTTCAGCCATTCATGATATGAATGATTCTCCCCAAGAACAAAATGATAACTGTGTTCATTCAGTAAACAAGCCAAATCCTGCCACTCTTCCATGTTCGCTACAGGCTGACCCTTTGCATTTATCCAATTATCCTGCTGCCACTTATCCAGCCATTTTCCCACACATGATGGCACATAAACCGAATCTGTATAGATTGTCAGGTCACAGTGCTTACATATTCTTTTCAAAGCCGCCGTCAATGCCATAAGTTCCGCCTGATGCGCCGTTACATTTTCAAGAAATTCAGTTGCAGAGCGTGTCGCAGTTCCCTTGCTGGTCTCTGATTCCAAAAGATATGTATATGCACCCTGCCTTTTCCGAGGACTCTTTATCGTTGTATAGATATATACATTGACTTTACTCATCAACTACTACTGCCTTTCTTACGGGATTACCATATATTGCCTATTCTCATAGGTCATATCCTTTTTTATACATTCCAGGTATGCTTTTTGAACCTTTTCTTCCGAAAACAGTCCTGTCCGGATAATGGCGCCGCGTTCTCCCCGTTCCCCGAAGAGTCCTTTCATCTGCTCTTCATCAAGTTCCATGAAAAGCGCAACTGTACGCGCGGTATCATAACAGCATTTCGCCTGCGGATAGTCTTTATTCGCCATGCTGCGATTAAACACTTGCGGAAGTTCATATATTTTCATAAGTACCTCATCACTGTTTAACATTGCTTTCCCCTTTCTTCTCTGCTGCCAATAACTGTATGTACACCTGCTGCCGCCCGTACTCTATACAGGCATCCTCATCCGGGATATAAATATCTATACACGTACCGTTTTTAATCCGATAATCCCCGCCGGTATCTTTAATTTCATAAAATCCGATAACTTCTCCAATATCCCCGTCCGGGTTCACTTCGTACAAAACTGCCGTAAGCCCCATCCATTCCTTTTTAGCGGCAGCTATCCCCGGACGCACCGCGCTTCCGTCCGCCGTTATCTCTCCGCAGCAATAAGCTGTGGACTCTATGATGAATGCCTCTGTCGGATATTCTTCCGCCTTTACCGTGCTTGTCCATTGGAATATAAGCACTGCTGCCATAAATATTGTTATTCGTAGTTTTCTCATTTCTCTTATTGTCCTTTTCTGTTTTCCATGTCAGGTACATAACTGCGCTGCCGGATAGCAAAAGCGTTATTGACTGTACAAACCCTGTATCTTGCGAAATTGCCCCGGCAATACCGGCTATTCCTATCATGATATGTACTGCTGCTATATTTTGCATGATTTTACAAAACATCTTCGCTACACCCCTTTGCTTGTCCGACATATAACCGCTTATGCGGTTTCATCCTTTGTAACCGGCAGTAATGGTCCGTCATAGATGCCATCTTTTATCTGATAATACAGGTCAACAAAGGCGTCCGTGATTCTTTGTATTGCACCCTCGGTAAATTCTACAGTGCATGTAATTTCCCTTTGATTTCCTTTTGCCATTGATATACCCCCGTTAATGCTTATATCTAATGATATGTGTGTGGTGATTGTCCATATTTGCTGTATTTGAAGACTATTCTGTTTTCCTATACATGTCTCATTTCATATATGCCTACTTCAAAGAAAGGACATGTATCTTCCGGACTTGGATTTTTCTTCCCGCCATTTTTTATAGGAACTCTGCTTATACAATGTCCTGCATTAATCGGACTGTATACTACATTGCCATCATATCTATACTTCATATAGTGCTGGATAAAATTCTTACAATATTGACAGCTTCTTGGCTTCCGAACTCCATTTTGCTCTATCTGCTTTCCTAATTCTTCAAGAGCATCTTTCAAAATAATGTTCTCATGTTCCAGTTCTGCGATTTTGTCTGATAGCATAGTGTTTTCCCTCCTGTTTTGTGGTAAAATAAAGTGCTACTAAAAATATTGTACCCTATATACGACGTATTACGTCGTGTTTAGATTCATTATAGCGACGTATTACGTCGTTGTCAATATGTTTACAGGAGGAATTTCATGTATTTCAATGAACGTCTAAAAGCTATGCGTAAACGCTTTAAAATCACACAAAAAGCTATTGCTGACTATCTTGGTGTTACTGTACGCACTTATCAGCGTTACGAAGAGGGTAAAATTGAACCTCCGATTTCGACACTCACCGATATTGCTAAATGTTTTAATATGCCTGTGGACTGCCTGCTTGGTAACGGATTTTATTCCAACTGGGAAGATATAATCCCATATAAAGAAAAAATCCTTGAATCTTTAAGCGCGTTTCTGAAAAAATTATCTCCGGAAATATCGGCACAACTTGATTTAATGTCTTTAACGGAAAACCAGCTTGCACGCTTTTTGCCCGGTATTGCCGAGAAAATTATATTGAACGATAACAATATAACTATAGTCCTCATTGGTTCTCACGAAGTTTCCGTTGATGGAGATTAAATAAATCTTCCAGCGCATCCCAATTTTTAATGCTGCCTAATATTTCTCCACTCTCAATCCGCTGATAACTTCTTAGAGTAACTTCCAGTTTTTCCGCGACCTGTTTCTGCGTCATGCCCGCTTTCCGGCGGGCTTCTTTCAGGTTCTTTCTCATATCAGTGTCCTTTCATGCCTGCTGCCGCATTTCTGCATACAATGCAGCGTAACGACTGTATATCTTTGCCGGTTCTTTCGTCATTTCCAACAGAATTTCCTCTACTTCGCCGTTTCCGGTCTGAATTTTGATTAAATAATCTACCATGCCCGTCCTCTCCTTTCCTCTAATCGCAAAAACAACTATAAATTTTTTATCATTCTTACCATCCCTCGCAAAACATATAATTGATTACTATCCACGGCTTTTCACCTCTTTTAACCTGTATTTTGCACTGCGCAGCTTCCTCTATGTCATTGCCATTTTCTCCCATCTACCCTATAATTGATACACAGGCTATTGCAGTAGCCGAGTACATAAGAAAGGAGAATTGGTTATGCCAAGCGAAAACTTTGACCCATATAACCAGACATCATTAGATGAACCTGCTTTTGTTTTACGCGATAGCCTTGGTTTTCTTGCCGTTCAAGTTCTTTCTTCTAAAAAGAATCTTTCACAAATGAACTATCATGATATGCTAAATGAACTTCTTGAAATCATCAGCAATCTTCACAACGCATATGATGAAATGAACTAATGAGGCATGATGCTGGACTGGTCAGCAATTTCTTGTATTGTCTGTTTACATAGAAAATTGCTGACCTTTCTGTTGAAATATATTTCTTTCAATTTATCTACAGCCAACTTTGCTTCCTCATAAGTGCAAACCTCTTTACAAAGCGCCTTTTCCAAACGTCTATAAATTCTATTTACTTTTATCTTTCGCAAAACATGTAATTGATTACTATCCACGGCTTTTCACCTCTTTTAACCTGTATTTTGCGCTGCGCAACTTTCTCTGTAAAAAAAATAAATTGCAAAGTCCTCTGGCTCAATCTTTAATAACTTTGAAAGTTTTTCAGCCTCATTCAAATCCATAGGACGAATATTATTTATTTTTTGATTAACAGTTGGTTGGGCAAGCCCTAACGAATGAGCGACATCTTTTTGAGTTATCTGCAGTTCTGCCATTCGTCCTTTGATTTTATTTGTATTAATCAAATCAATTCCTCCTCTCTTTTTTTGATAGTAGCACTGTGCAACAAATATGTCAATAGCTTTATGCAACTTTTTTAAAATAATTTCTATTTTATTATTGCATTGTGCGATTCAATATAATATAATGTATTCACAAACGAGGTGATAAATGTGACAAATATGGAAATAGGAGAAAGAATAAAATCCGCACGAAACTTAAGGGGATTTACGCTTGAAGATGTTGCTAAAAAAGTAGGTGTAACAAAATCAACTGTACAACGTTATGAAAATGGAAAAATAAATTCTATTAAAATTCCAGTAGTTGAGTCAATCGCCCTTGCCCTGAATGTTAATCCTGCATGGATTGCGGGAAAATCCGATGTTATGGAATTACCCACACAAAAGATTCCTAAAATCATGCAATATTACAACCAACTTAACGACATAGGAAAACATGAAGCTGAAAAGCGTGTCGAAGAACTTACATCTCTCCCTCAATACACGCATGATATCAAGGCGGCACATAATGACTATGAGGCAGAACCCGGCGAACCGGAAAGAATGCGGGAAGATATCTCAAAACTAAAAAAGCCGGATTAATGTACATATAATTGGGGGAATTAAGTTGAAATATGAAGATTTACTTGCAGAAAGCACTTCAAATAACGTTTATGTGATAGAAAATGCCGATTTTAAATCTAAAGCTGACGGGCTTATCAACGGAAATGTCATAGGAATAAACAAGCAAATCCGAACATACCGAAAGCGCACCTGCATATTAGCTGAAGAACTAGGACACTATTACACCACTGTTGGCGATATTATCAGTCAAGCTACTACTACAGAACGCAAACAGGAACTTCACGCACGGATTTGGGCATATAATAAACTGGTAGGACTGAATGGAATTGTCAACTCCTATAAACACGGATGCTATTCACTACATGATACTGCTGACTATTTAGACATTACGGAAGAATTTTTACTTGAAGCATTACAGTATTATAAGGGAAAATATGGTGTATATGCTGCATTAGACAACTATGTTATCTATTTTGAGCCGTCATTAGGCGTTTTTGAATTGGTATAAAAAAATATCAGTTTTAATACAAATTTTGTCATATTATTATATATTAAAGGAGGTTTCTTATGTATTTATTTATATCAAGCAAAAGAACCTATATTTTTATCGCTCTTATACTTGTTGCCTTAAACTGCTTCACACAGGGAGTAGAATATATATCTACTTCTCTGATTGTCATTATCATAGGCATTTTATGTATTCTTCCAGAAGTCCTATACTCCAAAAAATCAAAAGAAGATTTATGGGCAAAATGGGATACATGCCATACCGCCAAAAAGCAGCAAGACCGAATAGAAAGAGCGCTCGTATATAATGAGCTTATTCCTGTAAAAATTGACGTTGAATCAAGATGTGCTAAATTTGCCGGACAATCATCCAAAGAGCGTTATCGCACAACTCTCCGCTCATGTTCGTCTCCTGATTTTAAAAAAAGAAAATTACCTTGCAAGCATATGTATTATTTAGCTAACCAGTGCGACATAGAAATTCCACGCTAAACATATATTCAAGTTAAATATTAAATGAAAAGGATTTTTACAATGAACCAGAATTACATATCAGACGAAGATTTTGACGCTCTTTCCGAAGAGGAACAGATTCAAGCACTAATTGACATGATAAAAGATGTTCCGCGCGAAGATATACCATTATTAATGAAAGTATTTAAGGAAATATCACGAATTCAGGAAATATTGAATGAAAAGTAACCATTGAACATGTATAAAATTGACACATAAACCGCAAAATGTTAGTATAAACTTATAGGGAGATGAAAGGAGGGGAAGTATGGTTAGTGCATTAAATGTAGGTAATAGTATTCTTTCCAGAGCATTTGCAGAAAATATCGACATTACTCCAATGAAATTACAAAAAATGATTTATTTTATATATAGAGCCTATTTGCAGGAGTCAAATAAATCGCTATTTAATGAACGCTTTGAGGTATGGAAATATGGTCCGGTGATTCCAAGCGTTTATGAAAGTTTTAAAGATTGTGGTTCAAACGCTATAAGAAAGTTTGCTACGGAAAATGATGGACGGACAGTTCTTATTGTAGACGAAGATGGCTCTCCCATTGTAAAAAAAATAATTACTGATATCTGGAATACTTGCAAAACGCTTGACGGTATCTACCTATCATCGCTTACGCACCAAGAGGGAACTGCTTGGCGGAAAGCATTTGAAGAAAACATACCCTATCTTTTAGATGAAGATATCAAATCGGAGGTGGTGGTCTTTTGAGTGATACGCCTTTAGAATCAACCAAAGTACAACCTATCCAGATTGAACTCGGGATGATGCCAAAACAGGAATTAGACGAACCCCTTGATTCCAATGTTACATCCGATAAAATATTGCCAAAAGAGTTAGAAATATCTGAAAAGGATAAAGTCAGAAAAGAAAAACGTTATTTTAGTGCTATTTGGTTACTTATTGGATGTTTAGTTTTTCTTGGATTAATTTATAGTGTAGAAACATATATATGCTATAAATTGGGAAAATATCCAAATAGTCATACTAATGGAATCATAGAAATAATAAAAACACTTTTATTTACCCTTAGTGGATATTTATTTGCAAGAAAAGAAAATGGTGATTAATACATAAAAACCAAAGTTACTCTAGGTTCTTAATACACAAATAGCAATTATGAAAAAGTTGCCTAGGAATATTGCAATCAAGATTCGCATATGCTATAATGCCAGTAGGCAAAAAGAGAAATGATAGTGTATCTATCATACAGACACGCAAAGCGAAATTCCCGGAGTGGCTGCTCCGGGAATTTCTTTTCCATTTACGGCAGGAACACGCCGAGGTTAGTTGTCATTATTACCACTGTCTAACCATTTGATGATGAAGTGACAAGCTACACCACCCGTAACAGTGACAATCAGAGAAATAATAAAATCCGTCATACAGACACACCCCCTTTCCGTTGCCGGATTGGGTATGACAACAAAAAAATTGTATCATATCTTTATTTTTCATTCAATAAGATGCTTCAACTACAATATATAAGCTCTTGCGACGTCGCAAAACATTGTACACAGGAGGTTTTCACTATGTTCACAATCGGAATCTATCCCCGCAAATCCGTATACCGCGACAATAGCGATTCTGTCAGCGTACAGATACAGCTATGTAAGGATTATGCCGGTATTATCTTTAAAGATAAGGACATTGATTTTAAAATCTACGACAAAGACGAGGGATTTTCCGGTAAAAACACAAACCGCCCCAGCTTCCAGGAATTGATGGAAGATGTACAGAATAACACTCTGGATGTGGTTATGGTCTATAAGTTAGACCGTATCAGCCGTAATGTGCAGGAATTTTCCGCTATGTATGATATCTTTCAGCAGCATAATGTTTCCTTTGTTTCTGTAAAGGAATCGTTTGACACAACAACGCCGATGGGGCGCACCGTAATGTATATTCTGGCCGCCTTTGCACAGCTTGAACGGGAAAACACCTCCGAGCGTGTTACAGATAATATGCACGCTTTAGGTGCATCCGGAAAATGGACCGGTGGGAAACTGCCTACAGGGATGACCTCTGTGCGCCGTCAGATTGGGCAGAAAGAGCATTCTTATCTTATGATAGACAAAACTATCTGGCTTGTAAAAAAGCTCTATGAACTCATATTACAAGGTTATCCGATAACAAGAATAGAACGTTACTGCCGCGATAATGGAATTAAGAGTCAATCCGGCAAATTTTTAAATACATCCCAAATATACAATATCATTACAAATCCTGTTTACTGCCAGAACAGCATAGAAGCATATTACTATTTTCAGGATTTAGGATGCACTCTGCCGGATGCTGCTCTTTTCGATGGAAAAAAGGGGCTAATCGGCTATGGTAAAACCAAAACAGGAAAGCAATCACAAAAGAAACAGGAAAAAGCAGACTGGATAATTGCTATTGGCATCCATGACTATGTGATGCCTGCTGCCGATTGGATAGCCGCACAATCCCGCTTAGGCATTAATAAAATGCTTAGAACCGCAAAATATGACTGCGGCATCTTAAAAGGCGTTATACGCTGCAAGTGCGGTGCGCGTATGGATGTAAGGACATACACGAAAAATGGACTCCGGTTTTCTTATTATTACTGCACAGACATGTTTCGGCAGGGAAAAGCAAAATGCAACACAGGATATGTGCGTATAGAGCAGGTGGAAGAGGCATTTTTAAAACAGCTTCGTCAAATCCGCTTTAATCCGGATGGCTTCAAACTCCGTCCGGACTCTTCCGACGCTTTACAAAGCATTTCTTCTATTAAAGAGGAATTAAAACAGGCGCAGTCCGCTATTGATAATCTGACTGCTGCCTTAACAAATGCTATGGATTCACCTGCTGCCGCTTATATTATCACTAAGATAGAGGAACTGGACAAAAATAAGAAGATGCTCGAAACAAATCTTCGCAAAGCCACCTTACAGGAAAACGCAGATAAATCACTCGCCGAAACAGAGTCCTATATCTACGAGAATATCTGCTATCTGCTTGATAATTTCGATTCAATCGCCTATACCGGCAAAAACGAACTGATTCGCAAAATCATAAAGACGTGTGTTTTAGAGGAAGACAGCCTGCATATTAGTTTTTGATACGCATATTCTATATTGTATTCTAATGGGCGTGCCAATCTGCCCCATCATATCATGCCCCAGATGCGGCCTTGCATAACCGTAACTTCTCGAAGAGCCGAAATCATCATAATGGCTGTATTCAAATCCCTTTGCAATCGGAGAAAAGGCTTTCAGGCCGTATTCATCCCGCCACTGCGCCTCTCCGGCGCCGTCTTTTCCCGCCTCTATGGAAAACTCGCCTACCATACCGCCCAGCACCGCGCTGTATGCCTCATAATAGTAATCATAATATTCCATGCCTTTTGTCAGTTTCTCTATCGTTGTCTCGCCTGAACGCAGCTTATCCGCCGCCTCCTGAATCTGTGCAATGCTTCCCTTACCGAATTTACCGCCGCCTTTGGCTCCCACATAAGCAAGCAGTTCTATCCAGTTTACATGCACCTCATCCTGATACGACTCCACATCCAGTTCGTAGGCTTTCCCCAACGCCTCGCTGGTAATATTGAAATCCACCCATTTAATATAATTGCCGTCCGCGGATACCTCTATCGCTTCCCCGTTTTCATCCGCCTCATGGTAAGCCTGATTGTTCCCCGCCGCTTCTTTCATGCGAAGTTCTTTCAACAAACAGGCGCAGACAACCGCCGTCAGCAAAACAAGTTCCGCCCTGATACCCCACTTCATTTTTTTCATACATCATCCTGCTTTCCTCCGCCCTTTTTTCCATAAAAGACCGGAACCCCTCGGGAATATATATGAAAAAAACCAACAGGCTATGCCCGCTTCCGATACACAAACTCCCGTTGTATCACAAAACTCAGGAAAAACAGAAAAACGTCCACCGGTATTTTGACCAATACCTCAAAACCGCCAATCAGTCCATAGAGCGCATTGACTAAAAACGCGCTGCATAACATCTGACAGACGGCAAGCAGACAGTATTTTACGGCAGTCGCTGCCATACCCGCGCTGCTTTTAAACACCACCTTGTAATTTAAGAGGAAATTATAGACCGCCGAGATAATCCTCGCCAATACGGTCGCCGCAACGATATAAGGCATATTTTTCCAGACGCCCGCCGCTCCCTGCAGCATCCCGCAGAAAAAGTGAAATAGAAATAAGTCCAGCACACTCGAAGATAAAGAGGAAAACAAAAATTTGCCAAATATCATATAAATCCGGATAGAATCCTTAATCGGATTAAAATGGCTTGTTTTGTTTTCTTCTATATAAATAGTTTCCACCGGCACTTCCATAATCGGAATATCCAGATTCTTCGTCTCTACAAGCATATTCGTCTCATACTCGAACCGCTCGCCTTTTACATTCATCAATGCTTTCATATAAAAAGCAGGAATCGCCCGCAGCCCCGTCTGAGTATCGGAAACGGAAAGTCCGACCAGATAGCGGAATACTTTTCTCGTACATTTATTGCCGAAGCTGGAACGCGCCGGTACGTCGGAGGCGTCAAAATTACGGCATCCCAAAATCAACGCTTCCGGATGCTCCGATAATTTTTTCATGCAGGCCAGAATATCATGCGGCGTATGCTGTCCGTCAGAATCGGCTGTCACACAGCCGCAAAGCATCGGAAAGTGCATCAAACAATAGTTAAACGCTGTCTTTAACGCCCTGCCTTTTCCCAGGTTGACCACATGGGTCAACAAGGTGCAGCCGTCTATTTTCTCCACCTGTTCAAACAGCTTTCGATAATCGCTGCCGCTCCCGTCGTCCACCACGACGATATGTACAATGCCGGCTTTTTTTAACTGCTCCAGCAATATAAGCAGCCTTTCATCCGGTTCATACGCGGGTATGATAACCGGAATGTCATAATAAGAAGACATAAACTATTCCCCGCTTTATTTATGATTCATCAAAGAATTGTGAAATGCCGTCATATAAGGTTATCCAACGCAGGCACGCTTTCACTTCAATATGACACCAGTGTCAGATGTATCTGTGCGCCGTCATCCGCAATCCTATACAGCATTCCACAGGAAAATACCGCGGAGGCATCCTCCATCATAGGCAAAAACACGGACATGACATCTGCGTCAGTTTCTTCCACATAGAGGTATTCGGCGTGGGAATCCCTGAGTTCCTGCGCCATCCAGTCAGTCACGGCGTCGTTTAAATTCACGCTTTTATAGACAACCGACACCGGGGAAGCCTCCATGTTCGTATAGCTGTTTTTCACCCAGCGCGGCGTATCGTCTCTTTGAATATAACATACTCTCGTACTGTTTTCCATGCCCAGTATTTGTATGGTCTGTAAAAATGCGGCGGCATCCTCATCTATCATATCCTCCCTCTGCGCAAGGTCCGCCGTGACGTCGGCGCGGTAGCCGATAAGGCCGTCATAAGCAGTCCGCCATCCCGCCGTCAATGTGATAAAGAAGAGAAAGCACAGATAAACGCCATATTGCCGCAAAAATGGGCTTTTGGCGTTTTCCCAGAGCCGTCCGCCGCATTTTAACCAGATATTTGCCAGAAAAATAAGCGTACCGATGGTAAAAGGCGCACCATAACGTTCTATGGAAGAAATCATACCGGACGCCTCCAAATACTGTGTTTCCATAGCAAAAATAGTGATATGCGCCAGAAAAATAACCGCATAAAAAACCGCGCCGCTGATAACGCTGAAGCACAATACCACTTTTCCTGCTTTTTCGGGCAGCAGTTTTTTTCTGAAAAAGAAGATAACAAGCGCACATACAATGACATAAAAGCCAAGCGGCGTTACATCCAGCACAGGCGTTTTTTCTTTATGCAGGGGCGAGAACGCAAACGCCTCCAGAAACGCTTTCGCAAAATCTTTCGTATAACCGGAAATGCCATATTCATCCGTCGTCATATATTTGACCGCTGTCGCCGTCGTCTTTGTAACCCGCCGCATCATGAGGCAGAAAAGCATCCAGCTTCCCCCGGTGATAAGAGGGGCTATGCCGGGCGACAACACCCTTAACCCGGCCTTTAACCTATCCTTTTTCGCCGTCTTTTCCCCGTCCATGGCCGATACATTCCAGCGGTACACTATCACAAAAACCAGACCGAAAGCCGCCCAGATAAAGCCGACGGATTTTATAAGAACAAGCACAGCCAGATATAACGCCAGCCTGATATAATAGAAGCTGTCCGGCTTTTCCGCCCTGTCTGTCACGGCGTACAAAAAGCCGCCGTATATGCACGCCATCGTCAAATCCGCGCAAAATCCGTCATAACCATAGACTTCCGCAATACTTGGCAAACACCACAATGACAGCGCCATCCCTAAAAATACAAGGACATTTTTCCCTTTGATATGTATAAACAGCGGCATCATAAAAACAAGATTCATCACATAATACCCCGCAAAGGCAAGCCCTTCCCTGAATACATGCGGTTCAAAATGCAGGAACCACCATTTTATCAACTGCCCGCCCGGGGGATAATCCCCAAATTCCGGCGCGACGTTGCCATACTTTGCCGCAAAACCGTCCAGATAATAAAGGGATTTTACGTCTGTCGCCCAAAAATTAATATCGTCCCACCAAGTCACCACTTTTTGCGAGGTACACAAAGTAACGATAAGAATAAGAACAACCGCCGCAATAAATGACGGTTGTGTCATATTTTTCAGACATGTCTTTACAAATTCAGACCTTTTTTCTTTTTTCCATCGTAAAAAAACAATGACAAAAGCCGCCAGCACACCAATGCCAACGCCGTCTATCCAGGAAAGATGACGCATAAAGGCCAGCGCATAAAGCGCTAACGTCAAGATACAAAAAAGCACGGGAAAAACCTCAACCGGACTTTTTTTCCAAAGACAGGAAAGTATGAATAAGCAAAGAAAGAATGCTGTAATATTGATAACCGCCATGACTCCTCCATCTGTATGTACATTACCGGGTATTTTCATAAATAACATCACCCTGCCAGTTATGACAGGGTGAACATTAATGATTGCATTTACTTATTCTTCCGGCTCAATCAAACCGTAAGTATTCCCTTTTCTCTTATATACAACATTGACCTGGCCAGTTTCAGCATTGTTAAAAACAAAAAAGCTATGTCCGAGTAATTCCATCTGCACACAGGCATCTTCCGGATACATCGGCTTAATGTCGAATTTCTTCGTCCGGATAATCTGCACTTCTTCTTCATCCATAAATTCCCTATCCAGATATTCCTGTTTGAAAAAGCCTGCCGCCTGCTGCCTGTCCGTCAGTTTGGTCTTATATTTCTTTAACTGTCTTTCGATGATTTCTTCCACCAAATCGATGGAAACATACATATCACTGCTGACCTGTTCGGAACGAATGATATTGCCTTTCATCGGAATGGTCACTTCTATTTTCTGCCTGTCTTTTTCAACACTTAATGTAACATGCACTTCTGTCTCTTCGGTAAAGTATTTTTCAAGCTTCCCGATTTTATCCTGTACTGCTGTCCTTAATCCTTCTGTTACGTCAATGTTCTTTCCAACAATTATAAATTTCATGGCATTCATCCCTTTCATTGAAATATTTAAACTTACACTCGCAAATTCGCGTTTTCAGCGCTCTCCGTCCGATTACATCGGACATTTGCTCGTTAATGGCGCAGAAAAATCAAATGCCGCTTCGCGTCGCTTGATTTTTCTCTGCACCCATTATATCATAAACTCCCAAATCCTTGCAACAAGGTAAGGAAAGAATACCCAATCTATTATTCTGCCAATTCTACTGCAGCCAATGCCTCTGCCGGAACCGTAATATCGGAAACAGCGTTGAAGTCGGAGCATGTCATTATCATATCCATTCTAGTTACATGCATGGTTATTCCCTGTGCCTGCTCGCCCAGAGCTTCAACAACGCCTGACATAACAGCGTCCATAATCTCTGTCATATCCATCTCATATTTTACCGGATAAAGCGTCTCGGCATCAACCCATACATAAGTAACCATTTCGCCGACGCCATCCATCATAGCGTAAGCATCATCTGCTGCAATGCCATAGGCTGCAAGGGAATCCATCGCACCCGCAGATGCAATCGCCTCTTTCATCTCATCACCCGACATAGTGCAGGAATATTTATAAGCGTCCGCTCCGTTTAACTTCTCCATACCCTCTAATACATAAGCGGAAGTATCGCCAATCTGCGCTTCCATGCTGCTCTGTGCATTATATGCCTCCATATCGATTTCGGCAACCGGCATAGCCATCCAGTCCATGCCGTCGTACATATACATCATGTAGTTACCGCTCTCGTCAAGGTCTCCGTAAATGCTCATGGTCTGGCTTCCATCTTCTCCCATATCCACAGTCATTTCCATCTTGATTTTTAACGGGTCTGTGATACATTCCATATCCGCAACGGTTACGCTCTCCATGGATTCCGTCTCGCCGTCCATTTCTGCGGTCATATCCATATTCATAACCATTTCCATCTTCATGCTGGTAACGTCAGCCATTCTCTTTAGAGACTCACCAATCGGATCCTCTACTTCCTGCTTTGTCTCTTCGGCTTCCTCTTTTTTCTCTTCTTCTGCTTCCTTAACAGCTTCCTCTTTCTGCTCGGTTTCCGCCCCCCCCTCTGCTGATGCTGTCACATCAGCCGGTGCAGACACAGACGCGCTGTCGTCGCTGCCGCATGCAGTAACGGATACTGCCAGTGTCGCTGTTAAAAATAATGCTAAAAATTTTCTCTTCATAATTTCTCCCTCTCACTTTTGTTCTTTTTAATTACCTAGATGACTATATCACTTTTTGTTCTTTTGTCAAGCAGAATTTTCTTCCATTCCCCCAAATACAACAAAATTCCCCGAAATACAACAAGGAAATCGCTCCGCGACTTATCTGGCTTCTTGGAGAAATTTCCTATTATACAAAATAAGAGTATGCCCTGACGCATACTCTTACTTTTAAATTCATATTATATTGCCATTCACGAACCGTCCCGCCCGCAATATCTGATTAGAAAATTCTTCTAATAGATAAGATGGAGCGGTATGTCGCGTTTGAAACGATAATACCCGTTCTGGATGTGGACGCGTGTACAATCTGTCCGTTTCCGACATAGATGCCG
Source organism: Bacillus sp. (in: firmicutes) (assembly GCA_023666125.1). Taxonomy (GTDB): domain Bacteria; phylum Bacillota; class Clostridia; order Lachnospirales; family Lachnospiraceae; genus UBA3282. The sequence continues at coordinate 16,096 of JAMPCN010000061.1, forward strand.
ACATGACCCGAATAACAGATAATATCACCCGGCTGCGCATTCTCAATGCCGTTTACGGTAGCGCCTACGCTTCTGTCCGCTGATGATGAATGCGGCAGGCTGACGCCGAAGTTATTATAAACGCTCATAACAAATCCCGAACAGTCCGCACCGTTTGTCAGGCTCGTTCCGCCATATACATACGGGTTGCCGACAAACTGCAGCGCATAATCCACAACTGCCTGGCCGGAAGCGTTCCCGCTTGGCGGCGCATATGTTTTTCCATTGCTGCTCTCGGAAGAAGAATTCCCTGATGCTGCTCTTTCCGCCGCTTTCTTTCTTGCCGCTTCTTTTGCCGCATCCCTGGCAGCCTGTTCTTTCGCCAGTCTTGCTCTCTCTTCTTCGATGGATTCCGCTTTTACAAACTCGGTGGATAATGTGACGTAATCCGTTGATACGTAACCGTCACCTTCCTCAATATTTACCTTTACCCATCCGTCTAATTCTTCCGTAACGATAAGCTGATCCTCAATCGGCACCATACCTACAACCGGTGCATCCTGTCCGGGCTGTTCCCGTACAAACAATGTCGTTGTGGTAACGGTTGCGATTCTGGTTCCTACCTCTTTGGCATATTCTACCACTTCATCCCCTGTTACGCAGAATTCCGCTTTTACATAACCGTCCACGGAACCGGAACTGATTTTATACCATCCGTCAGTCTCTTCTATAAAAGTGCCGACCGATTTATCATACAGCTTACCGACGATTTCGCCTTCCTCGCTCGGTATGCTTCTGACGTTTACATAGTCGTTTACTTTTGCAATAACAAGGCTCTTAAAGCCCTCTTCCTCTTCACGGAGTCTTGCCGCATTGGACGCCTCCCGCAAATCCTTTGTATAACCTTCGCTGACAACAATCGTTCTTTCAATTTTCTTATCCGATATGGTCGTCTGCTCATTGCTTTCCAACATGCCGCCAATCGGAATCTCTGTTTTTCCTTTCACAGAAATTTCTGCGGTAGATGCCGTTAAATCACTGCTGGCCTCTCTTTCCACATCTTCCTTTATATCAGAAAGAGAAGTCGATTTCTCGGAAGGAGCCAATGAATAATCAATTCCTGCCGAGGGTAAAACGGAACTTAACGATTCAGACGCATGTGCTGACAATCCCGTGCCGGAGAATGTAATCACTGCTGCCATTGCACAGGCTGCAATTCTCAAGCTTTCTCTTCTCATAAAAACCTCCATTGGGTTAATTTATTTCATTTTGTTACAAAATTGTTACATCTTTTGAAATAATATAACACCAACAGAGGTTATTGTCAACTACATCATCTACACAAAAATTCGTAAAAAAGCACTATTTCTTGTGCAATTTGTCAGAATTATGAAAATTGTTTCACTTTATTAAAATATTTCTCAATACTCATAACCGCATTCGCACCGTCGGCAACAGCCGTTATAATCTGCCTTTGCTGCTTTGTCCTGACGTCTCCCGCCGCAAAAATACCCGGCGTTTTTGTCACGCAGTCTTCTTTTGCTATCACATAACCGTTTTCGTCACAAGTTGTAACATTTTGAAACAATTCCGTATTCGGATGAAGCCCTACGGCAATAAAAACGCCGTCCACCGCTATCTCCTCAACCTTATCTTCCTTGATATGGCGCACCTGCACTGCTTCCACCTGCTCTTTTCCACAGATTTTTTCTACCACGCTGTTCCAGACAACCTCAACATTGCTGCATGAAAACAACTGATTCTGCAACGATTTTGCCGCCCGCAGGCTGTCTCTTCTATGAATAAGGTAAACTTTTTCACAAAGCCTCGCCAGAAAAACAGCGTCTTCCGCCGCTACATCACCGCCGCCCACAACCGCCACGGCCTTTTCCCTGAAAAAAGCGCCGTCGCAGGTCGCACAGTACGATACGCCGCGTCCGGTAAGCTCCTCCTCCCCCGGCACATGTAAAAGCGCGTGTGACGCTCCCGTTGCAATCACGACGCTGCGCGCCTCGTAAGTCTTTTCCGTTTTCCCCTCCGTAAAAGTAACGCGTTTATAGTTTTTTTCATCCGTAATGCCCGTTACCTGTTTGTGTTCAAAGACAACGCCCATGTTTTCCACATGTTCCCTGAATTTCATCGCCATCTCAAAGCCGTTCATGCCGGGCAGCCCCAAATAGTTATCAACAGCATCCGTATTTAATATCTGTCCGCCGCTCATCGCATTCTTTTCCAGTACCAGCACGTCATATCCCGCTCTTTTCCCATACAGTGCAGCCGATAGTCCCGCCGGCCCCGAACCGATAATAATAATGTCGTACATAGAAAGCTCCTTTCTTCTCCTAACGCTTCGTTGGATAATACCACCAGTTGCCGGTAATTTTTTCCGTCCGATACCAGTATCTTCCCAAACCGACAATCGTATACTCAAATTCGGTTTCCTCTGCTTCATGGGTCCATATGACATCGACAGGCTTATCATCTTCCGTATAATAAAATCCATACTCATAATTATGCTTATCCCACAGGGCGCTAACCTTGCGACTGCAAGCATTTGATACTTTTGTATGTAAAAACCGCCACCTTTAAAAAGCGGCGGTTTCAAAACCGACTTTATAATTAGTGAATAAGCCAGCTATAATCCTTACGGCAATCAAGAATATAATCTATATAGACCGTATCATCCTGAATTTGATAAAGGATAAGGTACCATTTTTCAACAAACATCTTGTGATATTTATTGGGCATGATATACATTTCCTCAAAAAACGGAAAACGCTGCGGCATTTGTGATAGTGAACGCATAGCTGTCATCAGTGCTTTCTTTTTGGCTGCTGCCGCTTCCTTACTGACCTGTGCCATAAATCGGATATGCGTTCCTAACATTCTTTTTGCCCTATCAGAAACAATAACCTTATACTTCCTGCTTTCTGCCATATACTATACCTCTGCAATCACATCATCAAGATAAGCGTCTAGTTCGTCAAGGGTGCATCCTGCCTTTCCTGCCATTCTATCCTCTTCCACGGCAAGTAATTCCTCCCTGAGTTTCAACATTTTTTCCCATCTGTTGTAGGTGTCAATATCCATGACAACCAAATCTCCCTCGCCGTTCTTAGTCAAGAAAACCGGTTCTGCAGTTTTTCTGCACATATCAGCAATCTCATTATAATTCTGGCGAATTGCTGCGGATGGACGAATATTCATAACAGCACCTCCTGTATTTTTTAATAGCAGTATTCTACTCATATTTTACTCATTTTATACCATCAAGTCAATATATGCAAAAAATATGTTCTCTATCTACGGCTTATACCCATCCAGTATATCCAAGATATTTTTCTGATAGACATTCCCATTCAACACGTCTCCGTTCGGAGAAAAACTAACCGCCCTGATATCTTTCGGATTTTCCTCATAGGGGCTTGTATACTCCGTATTTTCATCAAAGTACTCCCCTAAATACCTGATGGCATTTCCGCTCGGAAATATGACATTCCCTTTGCCGACGGGAATTTCCAAAGAGATAAACTCCTTTAAGATTTCCCTTGTTTTCACATTATACGGGTTATTATCGGTTTTACTGACAAGCCATGCCGGATTGAGAGAAATATCCATATCTGTTTCTTTGACACACTCTGCAAAATATGTTACCGGATCTAAAGGGATTGTTTCCT
>JAMPCN010000062.1 GCA_023666125.1 Bacillus sp. (in: firmicutes)
ACAGTACAGGCGCAGAATGCGCTTTTAAAGACGCTGGAGGAGCCGCCGGAGTACGCGGTTATTTTGATTTTGACGGCGAACGTGGACTCTCTTCTGCCGACTGTTTTAAGCCGGTGCGTCGTTTTAAATATGAAACCGGTTCCGGATAATCAGGTGAAAAAGTATCTGATGGAGGAACTTGCGGTTCCCGATTATAAAGCGAATATCTGCGTTGCTTTTGCCAGAGGAAATATCGGCAAGGCGAAGATGCTTGCGACAAGCGAGGAGTTTGAGAAAGTCAAGGAAGAAGCGGTTACGCTGGTAAAATATATCAACGATATGGAAATCAGTGAAATTGTAAAAGCGATTAAGAAGATTTCCGAATATAAATTCGATGTTACGGATTATCTGGATATTTTGTCTGTCTGGTATCGGGATGTATTGTTATTTAAGGCAACTAAGGACGCTAACAGCCTGATTTTTAAGGATGAACTGCAATATATCCGTAAGGTGGCGGACAGAAGCACTTACGAGGGGATTGAAACGATTGTGAAGGCATTGCAGCAGGCGAAGAGAAGACTGGATGCGAATGTTAATTTTGATTTGACAATGGAGCTTTTACTTCTGACAATTCAGGAGAATTAGGCATAGAAATGCCCCGAAGTGGGGATGAAAGTTAGGCAAAGAGAAAGGTATGGTAATTATATTATGATAAAAGTAATAGGTGTGCGTTTTCGTACTGCGGGGAAAATATATTATTTTGACCCCAGTACATTAGAGATAAAGAAAGGCGACCATGTTATCGTCGAAACGGCGAGAGGCATCGAGTATGGCACCGTTGTGGGAGAGCCGAGGGAGGTTGCCGACGAAAAGGTGGTACAGCCTTTAAAAGCTGTTTTGCGTGTGGCGACGTCAAAAGATGATGAGCAGGAGGCGGCCAATAAAGAAAAAGAAAAAGACGCTTTCCAGATATGCCTGGAGAAAATCAAAAAGCATGAACTGCCGATGAAATTAATTGACGCGGAATATACGTTTGATAATAATAAGGTGCTGTTTTATTTTACGGCCGACGGGCGTATTGATTTCCGGGAACTGGTAAAAGATTTGGCGTCGGTTTTCAAAACCCGTATTGAACTTCGCCAGATTGGTGTCCGTGATGAGACGAAAATTGTAGGCGGCATTGGTATCTGTGGCAGACCGCTTTGCTGCCATACGCATTTGTCCGAATTTATTCCGGTATCCATTAAGATGGCGAAAGAGCAGAATTTATCCTTAAATCCGACGAAAATTTCCGGGGTGTGCGGCAGACTGATGTGCTGCTTGAATCATGAAGAGGAAACCTATGAGGAACTGAACAGGAAGCTGCCGAATGTCGGGGATTTTGTAACGACGGCGGACGGTTTAAAAGGTGAAGTGCATAGCGTGAATGTGCTGCGCCAGTTAGTGAAAGTCATTGTCGATGTGGATGACGAAAAAGAGATTCAGGAATATAAGGTGGACGAGCTTCGCTTTAAGAAAAAGCACCATAAAAACCATAAAATGGAAGTGAATGAAGAGGAATTAAAAGAACTGGAGAAGCTGGAAGATAATACTTCCAAATTAGATGATAATTAAAAGAGGCAGAAAGATGGGAGCAGACGAAGCGGTTGTGCTGAAAGAAAATGAAAGAATAGATAATTTGCAGCGCAACGGCTATCAGATTATCCAGAATCCGGATAAATTCTGTTTCGGTATGGATGCGGTTCTGCTTTCCGGCTTTGCCAGAGCCAAAAAGGAAAATGTCGTCCTGGATATGGGAACCGGTACGGGCATTATTCCGATTTTGATGGAGGCCAAGACAGAGGCAGCTCATTTCACAGGCTTGGAAATTCAGGAAGAAAGCGCGCAGATGGCGAGGCGCAGCGTTTTGTTAAATCATCTGGAAGATAAGATTACGATTGTAACGGGAGATATCAAAGAGGCAGAGAGGTTGTTTGACGCTGCTTCTTTTGATGTTATTACCTCTAATCCGCCGTATATGATAGAATGTCACGGACTGGTGAATCCGGAGGACGCCAAGGCGATTGCAAGGCATGAAATTTTATGCACGCTGGAGGATGTGATTGGAAAAGCGGCATATTTGCTAAAACCGGGCGGGAATTTTTTTATGGTACACAGACCGTTTAGGCTGGCGGAGATTATGACGCTTTTGCGGGATTATAAACTGGAACCGAAGCGGATGCGCATGGTTTATCCTTTTATTGATAAAGAACCCAATATGGTGTTAATCGAGGCGAACCGTGGCGGGAAACCCCGTATGACGGTAGAGCGTCCGCTTATTATATACAAAGAGCCGGGGATATATATGCAGGAGATTTACGATATTTATGGTTATTAAGATGACAAGCCGTATCATAAAAAAACAAAAAATACTCTGCCTGCTTATCTGTTTCCTTTTGGCCGGGTGCGGCAGGAAAGCAGAGGAGGTAATATCGGAAAGCGTTTTTGCCGTCGGGATAGAGACAGAACCCAATATGGTGATACAAAATCCGGAAGAACTTATCATAAAAAAACCGGTTAAGGTAAAAGGAATCTATGTAACGGGTGCCGTTGCCGGAACGGAAAGAATGGATGAGCTGATTGCTCTTGTGGAGGAGACCGAATTAAACGCCATGGTGATTGATATCAAAAATGACGAGGGCGTGGTTACATACAAAATGCAGAGCGATACGGTGTTGGAAATTGAATCCGGAGTGCGTTACATAAGAGATATTGACGAATTAGTAAAAAAGCTGCATGAGAAAGATATTTATCTGATTGCCCGGATTGTGGCGTTTAAAGACCCTTATCTGGCGGAGAAAAAGCCGGAACTGAGTTTAAAGACGAAAACGGGTGCGGTTTTTCGGGATAAAAATAATGAAGCATGGGTAAACCCATATAAGAAAGAGGTATGGGATTATCTGGTAGAGATTGGAACGCAGGCGGCGGAAGCGGGATTTGACGAGATTCAGTTTGACTATATCCGTTTCTCTACGGATGTGAATGCGGATACTATAGATTATGGGAAAGAGGCCGAGGAAAAGACTAAGGAAGAAGTCATAACGGAATTTACGCAGTATGCCTATGAGACGCTGCATCCGCTTGGCGTAGTGGTTTCCGCTGATGTGTTTGGCACGATTATGGATAACGAGAGCGATAGGGAGATTGTAGGGCAGAATTACCGTGATATGGCGGCGCATCTGGACTACATCTGTCCAATGGTATATCCCTCACATTACAGCAACGGCGTATATAATATCGAAGTTCCTGATAAAGCGCCATATGATACGGTTTATCAGGCGATGAATATTTCCAGAGATAAGTTAGAGCAGACGGGCGGCGGAGAAGCGCAGGCAGACGATGGGGAAGCGCAGACAAATGATGAGAACGAGCAGGAAGCGAAATCCAAAACAGAGGAACAAATCGCGGGCGTGCGGGTGTGGATTCAGGATTTTACCGCCACATGGCTAAAAGACTATATTCCGTATGGGGCGGAGGAAGTCAGGGCGCAGATTCAGGCGGTCTACGACGCGGGATATGAAGAGTGGATACTCTGGAATGCCCGCATGAACTATACGAAGGAGGCGCTGCTTCCTTATTGGACGGAAAAAGGACCACAGGAGGAATGATGATGACGGGAACTTTATACCTGTGCGCAACGCCGATAGGAAATCTGGGCGATATGACGCCGCGCGTTATCGAGACGTTAAAGGCGGCGGATATCATTGCGGCGGAGGATACCCGCAACAGCATCAAGCTGTTAAACCACTTTGAGATAAAAACGTCTATGACCAGTTATCATGAATATAATAAAGTAGAAAAAGCCGATTATCTGGTGGAGCAGCTTATGCAGGGGAAAAATATTGCCTTAATTACAGATGCGGGAACGCCCGCTATATCCGACCCCGGAGAAGTGCTGGTGCAGAAATGTATGCAGGCGGGCATTACGGTAACATCCCTGCCGGGAGCGGCGGCGTGTATTACGGCGTTGACATTGTCAGGACTTAGCGCCAGACGGTTTTGCTTTGAGGGATTTTTGCCGTCCGACAAAAAGGAAAAGGCGGAAATATTGGAGGAATTAAAAGCGGAATCCAGAACGATAATTATTTACGAAGCGCCGCATCATCTTGTGAAAACATTAACACAGTTGCAGGAGGCGATGGGAAACAGAAAGGTGACTTTATGCAGGGAGCTGACGAAAAAGTTTGAAACAATTTTTCCGACAACATTTGTGGACGCGCTGGCATATTATGAACACGAAGAACCCCGCGGGGAATATGTGTTAGTCATTGAAGGAAAAAGCCGCCATGAAAAGAAAGAAGAGAAAAAACAGGCATGGCAGAGCCTTTCCATCGAGGAACATGTGGCATATTATGAAAAGGAGGGAATGGATAAAAAAGAGGCAATGAAGCGGGCTGCAAAGGACAGAGGCGTAACAAAAAGAGATATTTATCAATATTTCTTAAAGAAGTGAATTGACAAAACTGGTAAAATACGTAAAATAAGATTGACAAACATATTAGCAAAGAATATACTTTGAATATCAAACTATTTTTTGCTTGGAAAATTTCTATAAGGGAAAAGGAGACTAAGAAAATGTTAGAAAGAGTAAAAGAGATTATTCAGGAGCAGTTAAACTTGGATGGTATTGAGATTACAGAGGAATCTTCCTTTAAAGATGATTTGGGAGCGGACTCTTTGGATTTATTTGAATTGGTTATGGCTTTTGAAGAGGAATACGGCATAGAGATTCCTTCAGAGGATTTGGAGCAGATTACAACGGTAGGCGCTGTGATTGAATATATGAAGAATAAAGGCGTCGAGTAAATTTAAAAATGAGGACGAATATGAAAACGAAGATTACAGAACTGCTTGGAATCGAATATCCGATTATCCAGGGCGGTATGGCGTGGGTTGCGGAATATCATCTTGCAGCCGCCGTATCGGAGGCGGGAGGTCTCGGCATTATCGGCGCAGGCGGCGCACCGGCGTCTTTCGTGAGAGAACAGATTCAGAAAGCCAAGGAAATAACAAAGAAACCTTTCGGTGTGAATGTTATGCTGATGAATCCGGAGGCTGATGAAATCGCGCAGGTTGTCGTGGACGAGGGTGTTAAGGTAGTGACAACAGGCGCGGGCAATCCCGGCAAGTACATGGCGATGTGGAAAGAAGCCGGCATTAAGGTCATCCCTGTCGTAGCAAGCGTAGCCCTTGCCAAGATGATGGAACGCGCAGGCGCGGACGCCGTTGTTGCAGAGGGTATGGAGTCCGGCGGACATATCGGAGAGGCAACAACGATGACGCTTGTGCCGCAGGTGGTGGATGCCGTGAGTATTCCGGTTATTGCGGCGGGCGGCATTGCAGACGGCAGAGGTTTTGCGGCGGCCATGATGTTAGGCGCGCAGGCGGTGCAGATGGGAACAAGGTTTGTCGTTGCCAAAGAGTCGATTGTACATGAAAACTATAAGCAGAAAGTCATTGCGGCCAAAGATATCGACTCCGAAGTGACAGGAAGGTCAACAGGACATCCGGTTCGCTGCATTCGTAATAAAATGACCAGAGAATATCTGAAAATGGAAAAAGAGGGCGCTTCCCTGGAAGAACTGGAGAAGATGACGCTGGGTTCATTAAGAAAGGCGGTAGTGGAAGGCGACGTCATTGACGGCACGTTGATGGCAGGCCAGATTGCCGGACTTGTGAAAAAAGAGCAGACCTGCGCCGAAATGATTCAGGAAATTATGGCACAGACGGAAAATTTATTAAAAGTGTAAAAGACATAATTATGCAATAGGCGCAGGCTGACAGGCTTGCGCAGTCTGGCTGGGCGCGAGCTGCTGGGCTTGCGCTTTTTATTTAAACAAATACTTTGAATATCAAAATATTATAAAGAAGAGAGGATAGGATTCATATGGGTAAAACGGCATTTATGTTTCCCGGGCAGGGAGCGCAGTATGTAGGTATGGGGAAAGATTTTTACGAGCAGATTCCCGTTTGTAAAAAGATGTTTGAACTGGCGGGAAAAGCGAGCGGTTTAGACGTCGTATCATTATGTTTTGAAGAAAACGAACAGATTAACATTACGGAGTATACGCAGATTGCCATGCTGGCAGCGGAAGTTGCCATGTTAAAGGCGGTAGAGGAAAAAGGCGTGAAACCGGATGTAACGGCGGGCCTTAGCCTGGGGGAATACGGTGCGCTTGTGGCAAGCGGCGTGATGACGCCCGAGGACGTTTTTAAAATCGTTAGAAAAAGAGGCATTTATATGCAGGAAGCTGTTCCGAGCGGCGGCGGTATGGCGGCGGTTCTCGGATTGGATACCGCGGTAATAGAAAAGATATGTGAGGATGTCTCCGGCATGGTGACGATTGCTAATTATAACTGCCCCGGTCAGATTGTCATTACCGGTGAAGAGGGCGCGATTCAGGAAGCCATTTCCAGATTGAGCGAGGCGGGAGCCAAAAGATGTGTGCCGTTAAAAGTAAGCGGGCCGTTCCATTCCCCGATGTTAGTCGGCGCGGGAGAAAAACTGGCTAAGGAATTGGAGGAAGTGACGATTCAGGACATTCAAATTCCTTATATTGCAAATGTAACTGCCGATTATGTGACGGATAAAGAGAACGTAAAACCTTTATTGGAAAAACAGGTTTCTTCTTCCGTAAAATGGCAGCAGACCATCGAAAGGATGCTTGCAGACGGTGTCGATACGTTTATTGAAATCGGACCGGGTAAAACGCTGTCCGGATTTATGCGCAAAATCAACCGTGATGTAAAGGTATTGAATATAGAAAAGATAGAGGATTTGGAGGAGAAACTATGTTAGCAGGAAAAGTTGCGCTTGTGACAGGAGCAGGGCGCGGAATCGGACGCCAGATTGCATTGACGCTTGCCGAATACGGCGCGGACGTTATCGTCAATTATAACGGTTCCAAAGAAAAAGCGGAGGAAGTTGTCCGGGAAATAGAGAACATGGGAAGAAAAGCCGTCTGTGTGCAGTGTTCGGTAGCCGATTTTGAGGCCTGTGGGAAGATGATAACCGATATGCTTGCCGAGTTCGGGCATATTGATATTTTAGTCAATAATGCGGGCATTACCAAAGATAATCTTATGATGAAAATGACGGAAGAGGATTTTGATGCGGTTATCGCCACAAATCTGAAAGGCACTTTTAATACGATGAAACATATGTACCGTCCTTTCTTAAAGCAAAAGGCGGGCAGAGTGATAAACCTTTCCTCCGTTTCGGGCATTCTCGGAAACGCGGGACAGGCGAATTACGCCGCCTCCAAAGCGGGCGTTATCGGCCTTACCAAGTCCATGGCAAGGGAACTGGCTAGCCGCAGCATTACGGTCAATGCCGTTGCGCCCGGTTACATCGACACCGATATGACGCAGGCAATGACGGATGCGGCAAAAGAAGCGACATTGCAGCAGATTCCGTTAAAAAGAGTCGGAACGCCAAAAGATATCGCGGAGACAGTTGCCTTTCTGGCAAGCGATAGAGCGTCCTATATTACAGGACAGGTTATCTCCGTAGATGGCGGCATGGCGATTTAGGAAAGAGGAAGGAGCATGGTGATAGAATGAGCAGAAGAGTGGTAGTAACGGGTATGGGTGCGATTACCCCCATCGGATTAAGCGTAGAGGAATTTTGGAATGGCGTAAAAGAGGGAAAAACAGGATTTGGCGAGATTACCAAATTTGACGCGTCGGAATATAAGTGCAAACTTGCGGCGGAAGTCAAAGGTTTTGACGGCAAAAATTATATGGATTTTAAGGCGGCAAAAAGAATGGAGTTATTCTGCCAGTATGCGGTGGCGGCAACAAAAGAAGCCATGGAGGACGCGGGGCTTGATATGGAAAAAGAGGACGCTTTTCGTGTAGGCGTTTCCGTCGGTTCCGGTATCGGCTCTTTACAGGCGATGGAAAGAGCGCATTCCAAACTATTGGAAAAAGGACCGTCCAGAGTGGAGCCTTTATTAGTGCCGCTTATGATTTGCAATATGGCGGCGGGAAACGTATCCATTCAGTTTGGATTAAAGGGTAAAAATATTAACGTCGTAACGGCGTGTGCAACGGGAACAAACTCTATCGGCGAAGCATACCGCACGATTCAGTACGGGGATGCGGAAGTGATGATTGCCGGAGGAACGGAGAGCAGCGTGACGCCTATCGGTATCGCGGGCTTTACTTCTCTGACCGCGCTTACTTCATCAGATGACCCGACAAGATGCTCCATTCCGTTTGATAAGGAGAGAAGCGGATTTGTCATGGGAGAGGGTTCGGCGGTCGTTGTTCTCGAAGAGTTGGAACATGCTAAAAAAAGAGGCGCACAAATCTACGCCGAAGTAGTCGGGTATGGCTGTACGGCGGACGCCTACCATATTACATCCCCTGCGGAGGACGGCTCCGGCGCGGCAAAAGCGATGGAATATGCAGTCGCGGATGCGGGTGTGTCCATGAATGACATCATGTACATCAATGCGCACGGAACCAGTACGCATCATAACGATTTATTTGAAACAAGGGCAATTAAGCTTGCTTTCGGCGAACATGCGAAAGAAATGAAGATTAACTCCACTAAGTCCATGGTAGGGCATCTTCTTGGCGCAGCGGGCGCGGTTGAGTTTGTTACCTGCGTAAAGGAATTACAGGAAGGCTATCTGCATCAGACGGTCGGCTATCAGGTTCCGGACGAAGAGTGCGATTTAGATTACTGCGCAAAGCCGGTGCAGGGTGAATATATGTATGCGTTATCTAATTCATTAGGATTCGGCGGACATAACGCCAGCATTCTTATCAAAAAATACACGGATTAGAAATGGATAAGTCAGGAGAGAAGAATATGTCAGTTTTAAGCGCGAAAGAAATTATGGAGATTATTCCGCACAGGCAGCCGTTTATGCTGCTTGATACCATTGAAGAGCTGGAACCGGGCGTAAAGGCGGTAGCGAAAAAATGTGTTTCCTATAACGAGCCTTACTTTGCGGGACATTTTCCCACAGAACCCGTTATGCCGGGCGTATTGATTATCGAGGCGCTGGCGCAGACCGGCGCAGTGGCGATATTAAGCCAGCCGGAGTTTAAAGGTAAAACGGCTTATTTTGCGGCGATTAATTCCGCTAAATTCAAAGGAAAGGTAACGCCGGGCGACGTGCTGACGTTAGAGACGGAAATTATCAAAGTAAAAGGGCCTATCGGCGTCGGCAGCGCGAAAGCGTATGTGGATGGGAAACTGGTAACAACGGCGGAACTTACCTTTGCCATAGGAAATGAGTAACGGAGAAGAGTTTACCGGAATGGAGCAATGTTATGAAAATAGAACCTCTTGTCATTGGTGATTTAACTGTAAAAATACCCGTCATGCAGGGCGGTATGGGCGTTGGCGTAAGCCTTTCCAATCTGGCGGGCGCGGTGGCGGCGCAGGGCGGTATCGGTATTTTGTCCGCAGCACAGATAGGTTATCGGGATGCGGATTTTGACAATGACCCGATTGCCTGTAATTTACGAGCCATCAAAACAGAGACGGACAATGCGCGTAAGATTGCAAACGGCGGCATTATCGGCATTAATATTATGGTGGCGACTAAATATTATGAGGAATATGTCAAAGCGGCGCTGGAGGCGGGAGTCGATTTAATTGTTTCGGGAGCCGGGCTGCCAATGAATCTGCCGGAGTTAGCAGGGAATACGAAAACCAAACTTGTACCAATCGTTTCCAGCGTAAAATCACTGCATGTGATTGTTAAGTATTGGATGAAAAAATATGCCAGGCTGCCGGATGCGGTTGTCATAGAGGGGCCGCTCGCGGGCGGACACCTTGGATTTACGAAAGAGCAGTTAGCCAATATAGACGCGCTGCACTATGATGAGGAAGTAAAAAGCATCATCGAAAAAGTCCGTGCCATTGAAGAGGAATATCATGCATCCATGCCGGTTATTATGGCGGGCGGCATTTATACAAGACAGGACATGGAACATTACATGGAAATGGGAGCGGCGGGCGTACAGATGGCAACCAGATTTGTTACCACTTATGAGTGCGACGCGGACGACGCCTATAAACAAAGCTATATCAAGGCGAAAAAAGAGGACATTGTCATTGTCCAAAGTCCGGTCGGTATGCCGGGAAGAGCCATTCTCAATCCTTTTATGCAAAGGGCGAAGCAGGGAAACATTCCGCATGAAAAATGTCATTTATGTATCAGTACATGTAAACCGGCACAGACGCCTTATTGTATTACGGACGCGCTTGTCAACGCCGCGAAAGGGAATGTGGACGACGCGCTGTTATTCTGTGGCGCTAATGCTTATCGTGCCACGAAGTTAGAATATGTAAAAGATATTATGGAAGAGTTTAAGCCTTGAAAAATAAGAAGTTATAGTGAAAAGGCGATAATGATAATGAAAAGTTGATAAAAGCTGATAAAGGTAGCAGGATAGAAAAGGGATTGACACAAAGATGAAAACAAGAATTATAGGAACCGGGAGCTGTCTGCCGGAGACGGTTGTGACAAATGACGATTTATCAAAAATCATGGACACATCGGACGAATGGATTAGCAGCCGTACCGGTATTAAAGAACGCAGACTGGTAAAAGAGGAAACGACCAGTTCCATGTCCATAGCAGCGGCCAAAAGGGCAATGGAAAATGCCGGCGTTACGGCGGATGAGATTGACTTAATCATTGTCGGTACGATTACGGGCGATTACGTGACCCCCTCCACCGCATGTGAGATACAGGCGGCAATCGGGGCAGATAAAGCGACCGCGTTTGATATCAACGCCGCATGTTCCGGCTTTATGTTTGCCCTGCATACGGCGGACGCCTACTTAAAGGCGGGTATCTATAAAACGGCGCTTATTTTAGGAGCCGAAACGTTGTCGAAGATAATGGATTGGAACGACAGAAGCACCTGCGTTTTATTTGGAGACGGTGCGGGCGCGGCGGTAGTGCGCGCTGACAAAACGGGTCTGCTTGCATATGACCAGGGCTGTGACGGTGCGCGTGGCAAGGTGCTGGCATGTCAAAATAGGAGAAATAATAATCCTTTAGTGGAAAATTCCATGGATTTGCAGTATACTCATATGGATGGACAGGAAGTCTATAAATTTGCGGTTACGACAGTACCGGCCTCCATTAAAAAAGTAGTGGAGAAGGCAGGACTTACCATAGAGGACATTGATTATTTTGCGTTGCATCAGGCAAACATCAGAATTATACAATCCGTTGCAAAACGGTTAAAGGCGCCGGAGGAAAAATTTCCGACCAGTTTAGACCATTGTGGAAACATTTCCGCGGCGAGCGTGCCGATTCTGCTGGATGAAATGAATCAAAAAGGCCTGCTAAAACCCGGCATGAAGATAATCCTGTCAGGGTTCGGTGCAGGGCTTACCTGGGGGTCCGCGCTCATTGAGTGGTGATGGAAGGAGTAGGATAACAGAATGAATCAGACGGATAAAATTGCTTTCCCAAAAGAGACAATATGGAATGCTTGTTTATTGGCAGTCTGCATTTTATTCTATCTGCTTTTCCCTTTATGTGACGGGCCTGTATGGTGCGTGGATTCTGCAAGCTATGTTACAATGGATATTTCCAGAGAACCGTTGTATCCGACATTTCTTGCGCTTATGAGAATGTGTACGGGTCAGTCGGAAACGCATAG
This sequence comes from Bacillus sp. (in: firmicutes), assembly GCA_023666125.1. GTDB lineage: Bacteria > Bacillota > Clostridia > Lachnospirales > Lachnospiraceae > UBA3282. Next base: position 11,662 of record JAMPCN010000062.1, read on the forward strand.
CCTGATGGCGGCGGTGATAGTACAGAGCCTGCTTGCCGGATTCAGTGCATGGTACGCCGGACTTGTGATTAAGAGAATGAAAAACCAAAGCATATGTTTGCAGCTTGCCGCAATCGTTTTTCAGTTTGCGGTAGCCTTGCTTTGCAGATTTGCGGCTATCAGAGGTTCCGTATACACGGACTGCATTATGACGGAAGGACTTGGATTGTCTCTCTTTGTCCTTTTTACGCTGGAATTATATCTTTATGTGAATACAGACAGAAAACGCCATCTTATATGGACGCTGTTTCTGTCTTTTTTGTTAATTAATCTTAGAAAACAGATGCTGATTACCCTGATTATCATGGGCGTTGTTTTAGGGTGGTATTATGTAATACGCAGTAAAAAAATCCGAAAGTTCTGCTGTATAGCGGCGTTGGTGATAGCCGTGTTTTTCTCCTGTAAGCTGACGGACAGGATATATAATTATGTCGTACGCGATGCCTGGATAGAGCATTGCCATAATTCCATGGGCTTTTTATGTACGCTCTTGTATTCCTCTGATGTGGAAAAAGATAAGGATTTATTTAAGGACGAGGAGATAAGAAAACTGTATCTGGAAATTATGGAGCAGGCGGATGAACAGCAGATTCTCTATTCATATGCAGAGCCGGGATGGCTTTCCGTCTGCGTACATTTTGCGGACAGCTATGACGCGATTGGTTATGGCATTATCAATCCGGTAGTGGAGGGCTATATTGCGCAGAATTTTCAAATGACGCCAATAGAGGCGGCGTTACAATATGATAAAATCTGCGGGGAAATGACGAAAACCCTGTTAAGGCAGAACTTTATGCCGATGGGAAAAGTCTGGCTTTATAATATTGGCAGGGGATTTGTCAATTCCATTGCCAGAGCGACTAAGACTTTGAGCGTTTATGCGGCGGCGGTTTATCTTGCGATGGGAGCGGCAGCAGGAATCCTTATCAGGCAGAGGCAAAAAAGCCGGAGGGATGCAACAGGCTTGGAGCAGATAGACAGAAGCCTTTCTTTTGCCTTTATTGTCATGGTGTGTATCGCGGTAAATTCTTTTGTGGTCGGCCTGACAATTTTTACGCAGCCCAGATATATGATATACAGCATGGGAGCCTTTTATACTGCGGGGTGCATGATGCTGTATGATATGCGGCATGTTGTAAAACAGCGATAGCGTTACAATTCCTCCAGCTCGATATTGGTTGCTTTCTCAAAATTTTCAGCCCATTCGTCATCGCAGAAAAAGATAATAGCGCCCTGTCCGCCATCGCCCGTGCCATAGAAATGCTCTGCGCTGCCGGTATCTTGTAACAGGTCGTTATAAATGCTCAATACATCTTCATCAATCCAGTCATAGTACATATCCATCGGATAGCGCAGCGTTTCGCCGTTATAATCCAGTAAAACAGTAAGCGTGCCGCGTCCTTCTTCCCAGTCAACTTCCGTACTATCGACACGGATGTTTTCAACACGGTCTACCGCGCTTCCTTTGGCAAGCGCAGCCATCCCCTCTAAGATGTGGATATAGTCGGTTTCTATATCCCAGCCCTCAAAGTCAAACCAGAAAACCTCCTCCGAATAACCAATGATTTCAAAGTTTTCGTCATATTCCGGCGAACCTAAACTCATTAACAGCCATGTATAGGTATAGGGGAAGCTTTCTATCGCGTCCCGGAAAATATCTCCCTGTGCGCCGTCTGCTTGAACCAATCCGTCTACTGCTTCATCCGGCACGGTCAGTCCGAGAGAACGAAGCGTTTCCGCCTGTACTTCCAAGGAAACGGAATCGGCAGAAATTGCAGAATCGGCAGCAGCCGGAAAGTCGGCCGGAACCGAAGAATCAGCGGCAAGCGGAAAGTCAGCCGGAACCGAAGAATCGGATACAGCCGGAGTGGAGTTTTGATACCCATGCCATATACCTGATGCAAAGAAGAGACAGAAAACAAAGGCAAGCAGAACATAAAAAAGCGGAGCGGGCATATATTTCGGCGGTTTTACCTGAACCGGCGTCAGTCCTTTCGTCTGGCAGTATTGCAGCCAGCCCTGCGCCTGTTCATAGTCGGAAAAACAGCTTTTGGGTACGGAGATAAAACGGCGGTTGTCTTTGTGTATGCAATAGAAAGCATGTTCCGTTTCCGCTGTCAATGTAAATTCGCTCCATGGCAGGGATGAGTTTCTTTTCTGTGCAACCGAATAAGAAATGCCGGAAGCTGTGAAGCGGATATCCCAGTCGCCCAGCATATTCCCTTGCGGAGCGGTTTTTTGCAGATTTTTTCTAATAGCTTTTTCCGGATTCATTTTGCGGCGCAGAAAAACTAATATGGTTAAAAAAATCGTGGCAATAGCGGAAACTATGTTCACAACCCCCAACACATTAAAAAACCAGAGACCGATGATAAAAATAAAAAGACCATATAAAAATCGGGAAAGTATCAGTTTGGAGTTATGTCGGTTGATGTCATACAAAACAGAGTGAGATTCCGTTGCAATCCGGCACCATTTATCTTCATCCACAAAAAAGGAAAAATGAAAATCTTCGGGTTCATGGACAGTCTCCTCAGGAATATAAACGGCGCTTTTCAGATTTTGTATAAAAGCATACTGTTCTGCCGCAGAGGAAAAGGCACGCGTAGGAATAATGAACCATGAGAACTGCTTCTTATTTTGCAAAATGCCAAGCATCAAAAGGTGTTTACTTTCCCTGACATTGCTGATTTGACTGCATGGCGTTTCATGGTAGACGGACGCGCTGCGGCTGATAAATACTCCGTTTTCTATCCAAACGGAGTATTCCTGAAATGACAGCTCTTTTTGGCTTCTGTAATAGAGGATGCCGATTTCGACCAAAAATACGATGCCGAACAGTATGAGAATTTCGTAGGGAAAACGATTTAAAATGCCTGTATAGATAATCAAAAATCCTGCAAAGACAATTAAGGTAAGCGGACGCGCACGCCGCATATCCCACCATGCTCTGATGCAAAACTCCCAAATCTCCTTTTTCGTGTAAGTAAAAGTGTATTTGTCTGTGTTCATAACCATGTCCTTTCACGGGCTTCGCCCTATCATCCGATAATCTGACAAAACCGTCTGAAGCAGTCGTTTTGTCATCTTACCGTCTGGCACTGCTCATTGCCATCGCGTACATTATATCATAAAGCGCACCATAAGTAAAAATGAAACTCAACACACCTGATTTTGAGAATATTTTACGGATTGTGATACAGGGTTGACTTTTGCCTGTCGGTAAGAGATAATGACGAGTAGATTGTGACGGAGGATAAGGAGCAGAAGAAGCATTATGGAAATGCTAAGATTCGGATACCGATATTTTAAGAAAAATATGCCTGTGGCAATTTTGGCGGAAGCCTTAAGCTTTTTAGGGATTCTGGCGGAACTTCTTATGCCTCTTTTGTCCGGGATTTTAGTTGATTTTGTCATTCAAAAAGGAGAAGTGAAAGAGGACAGCGGCGGCATTTTCCACTTTCTTTTGACCGGCCGTTTCGGGCAGCCCCGCACCTTGCAGTTATTTTTCGCTATTGCGGCAGCATACGGGATGTTAATACTTCTGCGGATTGTGCTGATTTATATTCGTGATTTGCTGCAGGAATGGATTGGTTTAAAACTGGAGACAGACCTTCGATATCAAACATATGAAAAATTGATGGAGTTGGATTCCGCTACGATTGCCGACTATAATTCCGGAGAATTGCTGCAGATATTAAACAGCGATACGATTATGTTTAAGGAAATGTTTGCCCATATGATAGCATATCTGGGAGATGCAATTTTTATGCTGGTGACGACCTTAGTACTGATTACGACGATTGATATTTCCTTTTTAGTTGCTCCACTTCTTTTGATGCCTTTTTTGGTGAAGGCGGTGCTTACGTTCAAGAGCAGAGCCCGGCAAAATTTTAAAGAAATCCGTGCGAAAAGTTCGGAGATGAATCTGGTTACGCAGGAAAACATTGCTGCAGTCCGTATTGTCCGTTCTTTTCATAACGAGGAACTGGAGAAAGAAAAATTTGGAAAGGCAAATACCAATTTTTTGGAGGCACGGCTAAAGCAGATATGGCTTTCTTCAAAATTTGACCTAACCATTAACGCGATTCGCCAGACTGCTTTTGTCAGTACGATTATGATAGGGGCGGTTTTAGTCATGCAGGGGCGGCTGACAGTCGGGTACATTTTGGCTTCTTCTACATATGTTATGCGGTTTATGAGTAATATTACAAGCATTAACAACTATATTTTCAATATGCAGCAGCAGTTGATAGCCGGGCTGGCGCTCAAGAATTTCATGGAAAAGGAAAGTCAGGTGCCGGAGGATAGAGCTGCGACGATTCACTGTGATACGCCGGACATTGAACTACAGGACGTCTGTGTGGAGTTGGACGGGCAGGAAATATTAAAACATATCGATATCAGCATTCCTTATGGGAAAAAGCTGGGAATTGTGGGAGAGACCGGTTCGGGAAAGAGTATGCTGTTAAAAACTTTGGTGCGAAACAGAGATATCACCTCCGGACAGATTACGATAAGCGGACACGATATCAAGGAATTCAGCTTGGATAATCTGCGGAAAATGTATTCTTATGTATTTCAGGATGTGTTTTTATTTTCCAATACCATTGAGTCCAATATTGCTTTCAGCCAGGCGGATATCAATGAGCGTATGGTAGTCAGGGCGGCTACGGATGCAAAAGCGTCCGAATTTATCGACGCGATGCCGGAGCGTTATAAAACCATTGTGGGAGAACGGGGGCTGGGGATATCCGGCGGACAGAAACAGCGGATTTCCATTGCCAGAGCATTCTTAAAGAATGCACCCGTCTTTGTATTGGATGATTCCACGTCCGCTCTGGATGTAAATACGGAACATGCCGTACTAAAGAATATTTATGAACATTTCGAGGAAAAGACATTGATTATTACGGCGCACCGCTTTTCCTCCGTAGTGGACTGTGATGAGATTCTCTATATGAAAGACGGCGCGGTTACGGAGCGGGGAACCTTTGAAGAGTTGATGGAACTGGACGGAAGTTTTGCGCATATCTATCGAGTGCAGCAAGAACAGCAGGCAGACAAAATTCATATGGATAATTTTGCATAAAAATGGAGAAAGAGAGCAATGGCAAAGCGAAATACTTTTTTTGAGGATGAACAAATAGAAAAAAAGGTTGATATACGGCAGCTGGAACGGACGCTTGCGTATATCCTCCCTTATAAGCGGCTTCTTTTTCTGGTCAGTTGTATGATGTTAGTGGCGGCAGTGGTTTCTTTGCTTCCTCCCCGGCTGTTAAAGCTGATTGTGGATGAGGTTGTAGTCAATCAGGATTACCGCCAGTTGGCGCTGGTAGGCGGTGGGTTGGCGCTGCTGGCGGCCGTAGAGATATTGTCAACCTTTATACAGGCAAGATGTATGGGGCGGATGGGTTTTCGTATCATTACCCAAATCCGAACAGATATTTTTGAGAGGCTGCAGCAGCTTTCTTTTGATTACTTCGATAATCGTCCGGACGGAAAGATAGTTGTAAGGGTGACCGAATACATCAACGGCCTGGCAGACTTTTTTTCCAATTATGTCATGATGTTTGCCATTTATATCGTCAAACTGGTAGTGGTAACCGTATTTATGCTTTCTTTGAGTCCGATGCTGACCTTGATTGTGTTTGCGGCAGTAGTGCCTATGATGACTGTTATTTTCCTGCTGCGTTCTTATTTAAGGAAGAAATATACGCTCCACCGTGCGAAAAACTCCAATCGGACTGCGTTTCTGGTGGAATCTATTATGGGAGAACAGATTGTTAAGAATTATAACAGAATTGAAATTAACAAGGAAACATACCGTCAAATCCATGAGGACAGTGTGAATATGTGGTGGAGCATTGTAAAGCGTTCCCGCTTGAACGGTCCTGTGGTTCAGTTTTTCTGGCATATAGGAACGCTGTGTATCTTTGGCGTGGCGCTTGCGCTGATTCTGGGTGGCAATGCCGGAATTACGGCGGGCGTGGTGGTTACATTTACCAGTTATATGGGAGCTTTTCAGGAGCCTCTGGCACAGTTGTCCACGATTATTCAGGAGTTGGCGCAGGTAAGCTCTAATCTGGAGCAGGTGTTTGATACCATTGATTATCCGGTGGAAATTCACGATAAGGAAAATCCGGTCATTCTTAAAAATGTCACAGGCAAGGTGGATTTTCAGGATGTTACTTTCTGCTATGAGGAGGACGAAAATATTCTGGAGCATTTTACGCTGCATGTAAGACCAGGGGAGACTATCGCTTTAGTGGGGCCTACGGGGGCGGGAAAGACTACCGTAATCAGTATGCTGACCCGGTTTTATGATGTCAGGGAGGGCAGCGTCAGGATTGATGATGTGGATGTGCGGAATGCAAGCTTGTTTTCTCTGCGCTCCGAGGTAGGTGTGCTGATGCAGGACCCGTTTATTTTCAAGGGTACTATCTTGGACAATATCCGCTACGGAAGATGGGATGCTACGGACGAGGAGTGCAGGGAAGCGGCGCGAAAGATTTATGCGGATAAGTTTATTATGCGGTTAAGCGGCGGGTATGAGCATATGCTGGAAGAGCGGGGCGGAAGTCTGTCGGCGGGAGAAAAACAGTTGATTAGTTTTGCCAGAATCATCCTGAAAAATCCCTCCATTGTGATTTTGGATGAAGCTACCAGCGCCATTGATACGGAGACAGAGTTGTTGATTCAGAAAGCGTTGGAAACTTTGCTTAAGGGCAAGACGGCTTTTGTTGTGGCTCACCGTCTGTCTACCATCCGCAATGCGGACCGTATTCTCTATATCAGCAATCAAGGCATTGCGGAAGAAGGAACCCATGAGCAGTTAATGGCGAAGAAAGGGCTTTATTACGAATTGGCAAGCTGTTCATAAAGTGCCTTTTGGAAAAGTTAAGAAATAATTTGCCAGAATATTTCATAAACTCTATATAAGAATAACAGGAAACAGCACACATATGATTTTTTATGTAAGAGAAAATTATCGGTGTGCTTTTTTTGATTTATGTTAAATTATATTTGGGCTTTTATGATTTTGATAGGAGTGGTTTTCGGTGCATTTTCCGGCAATATGGAAGAAGTGTCGAAGGCGGCGCTCGATTCGGCGGGCGAAGCCGTGTCGCTATGTATTACCATGATAGGGGTGATGTCTTTATGGGTGGGACTCATGGAGATTGCCCAAAAATCGGGGCTGATTGCGAAGATGACGAAAGGGCTTTCCCCTTTTATCACATTTCTTTTTCCTAAAATTCCGCGAGACCACCCGGCGCGGGGCTATATTTCCATGAACTTGATTGCGAATATACTGGGGCTTGGCTGGGCGTGTACGCCGGCAGGGCTAAAAGCCATGGAGGAACTTGCCAAACTGGAGGCGGAGCGGGGGAATCCGGAATATATAGACAGTAAAGGGCGTACGGCGTCGAAAGAGATGTGCGATTTTCTGATATTAAATATCTCGTCGTTGCAGCTGATTCCGGTCAATATGATTGTATACAGGCAGCAGTATGGAAGCGTAAATCCTACCGCCGTGATTGCGCCCGCGATTATGGCGACGTTTATCAGTACGGCGGTAGCGGTGGTGTTTTGTAAGGTGAGGAGAGGGAAGCGGAAAAGGTGAGAATCGTTTGTTTTAATATATTAATGAAAATTTTGTTGATAAAGTGTATATTGAACGCATTTTTATAAAAAGATATTATAATTATAAAGAAATA
>JAMPCN010000063.1 GCA_023666125.1 Bacillus sp. (in: firmicutes)
CCTGTACTTCTCCGGTTCCTTTGATCGCCGATTCCTCGTTGTTCATCTGGACTACTACCACTGCCGGGTCGTCCACCAGCGCAAGACCGGTATAGGGATTGACATGCGTCAACAGCTTCCGCGCATATTCCATTTGCAGCTGTATCAGCCGTTCATTTATCATCGGGAACATTTTCACGCATTCCTGGAAAGAACCCGGATAATCCAGACCATCGCCGGGAATCATACGTCTTGCCACCATAAGGTCAATATGAAGATAAATTCCCTTTTCTTTCAGCTTCGCCGCAAAATAATCAAAGCGGTCTAATCCTTCTTTGTTAAATTCCGTGGTAGTTCCACGTTCATAATCAAGCAGAGGCGCTTCTTTTGTCTGCGACCAGCTGCACGGTTCCTCGCCAATCGGCGCATCAGCCGCATGAAGCCGGATGATGTTGACACCCATTGTCGCAAAACGATTTGCCATCTTATCCGCGGTTTCGTGTGTCGGCGTTGCCGACCTTGTTGCCATGTTAAAACCCAGGAATCTGGCTCTGGTGCCATCGGCAAAATAGAGATGCCCATTTTTCTCTCGCACAAATCCGTGTTTTCCTGCCGGAGCGTCCAACAGCCACGAATAGTCCAGGATTCCCTTATTCTCTTCCGCCTTGTGAATCCGAATATTTTGTTTCATTACAATCCTCCATTCTTACTCAATCTTTGAATTGGCACATATTTTCTATAATGATAAAACTTCTTTTTACTTTCGTATTGTAATTTTCGGGATAATATTATAATATTTCATATATACCTTACTTTTATCAATATTCGATTCCGGAGGTTTTTATGGACTATACTGCCTTTTGCCGTTCCTATTTTGTTATAACCCGTATTCCGGTTTCTTTATTAAAAAACGAGCAACCTGTTTATTCTACCCTTGGGGAAGCCCTCTCAATAGAACCCCCGATGGACTTTGAAATGTTTCCTTTGGAACACAATCCTTCTTTTTGCTCTTTATCTCCGGATATAGAATATGGCCGCGTTCATGTGGAAAATACAGATTATGACGTCATTGTCGGACCAATCTTCCACTTTGCCGTGACGGAAGAACTGGTGCGCCAGTGCATGAAAGAAATGATGCTGCCGCTTTCCATCAAAGAACAGTTTGAAGAACTTCTTTACCAGATTCCTGTATTAAGCCATTCCCAGCTTGGTAAACACCTGTTATTCCTTTTTGTTTCACTCAACGGACGGGAAGCTGACATAGAAGAACTGTACCCTATTTTCCCATCTGAAGATGCCAGCCGTAAAAATTCAGCAGCCATAAAGCGTATGGAAACGCTGGAACAGGGCGACTATCATAATACCTATCTTTTTGAACAGACAATGTTGGAAAAAATAAAGAATGGAAATCCTGCTGCATTAAAAACATTCTTTGAAGATAACATACACACAGTGCTAAATGAAGGAAGCATGGCAGCCTCGCCGCTGCGCCACGCCAAAAACCTTTTTATTTCCGCCGCTGTTAAGACCGGATTTGACGGGGCGATTCCCGGTGGTCTGGATATCGAGAAAACCTATCAGTTAGTTGATTATTACATTCAGGAATGTGAGAAACTGACAACGGCAGAAGCCATTGGAAATCTCATGTATGCCATGCAGTTTGATTTTTGTCAGCGTGTTGGTGAAACAAAAATTCCACAGGGAGTTTCTTCTGATATTTATTACTGTATGAATTTCATCCGCACACATATCAACGAACATATTACACTGAATGACGTTGCTGCGCATATCCACCGCAGCCCCTCCTATGTAACCAAGAAATTCCAACAGGAACTTGGCATTCACGCAAGTGCTTACGTTACCCGCTGCAAACTGGAAGAGGCAAAGAGTATGCTGTCATTCACCGATAAATCCCTTTCCGAAATCAGCTCCTATCTCTGCTTCTCCAGTCAGTCTTATTTTCAAAACCTTTTTAAGAAACAATATGGCATGACGCCCATGCAATACCGAAAGCAAAATACGCTTCGATAATCTTACTACAAAATTACACACACTTCATGTACTTTTTTATCACGGTAATCAGGAATCAGGCTGCCTTCCACCTGTCTGTTATCCACAGTAATAGAGGGCATGCCTTTCTCCTTATGGTCCGGATTGCAGATAATAATATGATACTCTGCTCCCCGAAACTGCCGCGTAATCTCTGCGGAAGCCCACTCCTTTGGCAGACAGGGTTCTATCCTGAGTCCTGCATAATCTCTCTTCACGCCGAGGATTCCCTCCACCATACAGCGCAGGGACCACGCCGATGTGCCTGTTGTCCACGATTGATAAGATTTTCCGTAATACTTAGGATGCGTTGCATAACAGTTCGTGAAAACATACGGCTCCGCGCCTGACCTTTCCGATGGATTCGCTTCACTGTCGGGCATAATCTTCTTTAACGTCCGAATCGCTTCTTTCGCACGTCCAAGCTTGCAGTCGGCAAGCAGCTTAAAAGCGGAGGCATGACAGTAAACGCCGCCATTTTCAAAGAGTCCGGGCAGCATACCGGACATTCTTCCGGTTTCAGGCAGATAATGTTCATACGGCGGCAGATTTAACGGGAATCCAAAATCCTGCTCCATACTGTCAATGGCTGCTTCCACTTGCTTCAACCGATTTTTGGGCGCTACATCCCCAAGGATTCCCCATGTCTGCGCATTCAGATAAATCCGGCTTCCCTCGCTGTCTTTACTTCCGATTTTACCGTCTTTCGTCAAAGCGCGTACATACCAGCCTCCATCCCATGCCTGTTCATTAATGGCGTTTTTTAAAATCTCATACTGCTTTTTTATATATACGGCATAGTCTGTATCTCCCGCCGCTTCCATTAACCGCGATAATTCCAAAAATCCCAAACATGCCTGATGAGAAAGCATGACCGATTCCGCAGCCTCATCTGTAGTAATATTCAAAGCATCATTCCAATCCGCAAAACGGATTTTAATTAAGCCGTTACGCCCTTTATCCGCAAGCAGACATTCCGCTGCCGCCTTGATATGCTCTAAAACGCTTCCATCTCCTCCATCCTGCCATGCAATCCTCTCATCAAGAATAGAAAAATCTCCTGTTTCCTTAATTAAGGCGCATACAGCCCATATAATCCAAAACGGCTGATCGGAATAGCGTGTATCGTCGTAAGGATACCATGTCAGCACGGTATGCCCGTCCTTGAATTGATGGCGCAGACATTCCAGTATCTCTTCTTTCGCCTTTTCGGGTCTGAAATTTAACAGGGCGACTGCAATCTGCAGGTTATCCCGTACGCCTTTTTTCCCGACAATGCAGAAATCTACCTGCTTCTTAATCCAGGAATTTAACTGCACGTCCAGTTTTTCATCCGGTATGCGCAGAGAAAGCGTACTATATTTTTTTAAGACCGCTTCTTTCATCCGCTGATATTCCTGCTGAAAAGAATCTGCATTACCATATTTTTGTGCAATTTCAACCGCTTCCTCTTCTGATTCGCATACTCCAAAAATCACATAAATTTCTTTTTCTTCACCCGGCTCCAATGTAAACTTATGCTGCAGCACACCGCCGGGAATAAAAAGCGCCGCTTCAGACCCCGTACACTCTTTTCCCTCCGCCACAATTTCCGGACGGACAAATAATGCCACCGGAGAAGTGTCCAGACGTGTCTGCGTCTGTGTGGGTCCGCAGAAAGCTGTCAAGTCTCCATCATAAGCAGTTACCTTTTCTGATGACGCCAGAAAACCGTTATACCTTTTATGCGGCGCAAAAGGATGAGCGGACCGACAGAATATGCCGTTCATCTTCTCATCAAATCTCGTTTCCAGACAGCGGTACATTTCATAATAACGCGGATAAGAAAAGCCCTCCAGTTCAAAAGAAACGGCGGCAAACAGGCTGATTTTCCTCTGTCTGTCATCATCATTGCGCACTGTCAGTTTCCACATCTCATGAAAGCTGTCCTGCGGTACAAAAATCTGCCACTCGGCATTGATTTTATCTTTTCCGGTCGTAATGACCGAATCCCATATGCTGTGCCTGCACTGGTAAGAATCTACCGGCTGGTCGGACGGACCTTTGCCAATATTCCAGAACGTACCGTTTTCTTCATCGCGAAGATAAATAAAACGTCCGTCTCCTTGGTTAATACGGCACATATTTGCCTTGTCGTCGATATAGTAACTGCGTCCTTGTCCCGTTTGGGCAATCTGGGCGCAATATCCGTTTTCATTCCATAGATAATTGTACCAGTAACGCGGCGTCCTGGGATTAGTAATGATACAGGTATTTCCATCCTCTGAAAAATGATACAGTTTACTCATCTATCAATTCTCCTCTTGCTGTCATTTTAAGCCAATTCTACAGATGCGGCTGCATAAAACGCTCTGTTTCTACTCTCTATCCATCCGGTTTCTTTTATCCGGTATTCGCCCGTCAAGCGGATATCTTCGGAAGAACTTCCAATTTCCACAGTAATCGCTCCTTTCTCAATACGCCAACGCATATCCTTATCAAGAAATGCCATCTGGCTTGCCGAAACCTCAAATACGACTTTCTTTTTCTCTCCCGGTTGTAAAAATATTCTCTTGAAACCCGCCAACTCTTTCACAGGTCTTGTCATGCTTGCGAACTTGTCCTGTAAATAAATCTGGACAACTTCGCTGCCTGCCCGCTGTCCAACATTAGAAATCACCGCCTCAATCCGCAGTTTTCCATCCGGAGCAATCTCTTTCTCTGAAATTTCTAAGTCAGAATATGCAAAATCCGTATAGGAGAGACCATGTCCGAAACAATACCTTGGCGTGTGCGGAAGATCCACATAATTTACAAACCCAATGCTATCCCCCTGATGCCATGCAGAACCGTTGGGATGATTATAATAAATAGGAATCTGCCCTGCATGATAAGCGACCGATACAGGTAGTTTTCCGCCGGGATTATATTCTCCCAATAAAACGTCGGTCACCGCTTCCGCACCGGTCTCCGCCGGACTCCACGCCTCCAATATAGCATTCAGGCACTCGTCCGCCGTATCGCTCGAAATCGGTCTTCCGTCAAAATGCACCCCGATTAACGGCTTCCCCAGACCTGCCGCTTTCCTGATAAAAGCGTCCTGGCAGGGAGGCAGATTAATATTGGATGCGTCCACTCCCTCTCCCATAGAAGCCATGGAACAGGTTCCATGTTTTCCGCCGAGCGTTAAGATAACAGCATCCGCCTCTTTTACCGCTTGCAATGCCTCCTCAAAATGAAATTCATCCGTTCCGGCAATCGGATAGCCATAAGCATAAATAATTTCAACATCCGGCATCCGCTTTTTCATTTCTTCCAAAAGGCTTCTGCATTCCGGTTTCTGTTTACGCAGAATAGCGTCAAAGACTTCTCCCTCATCGGACTGGATATTTGTTCCCGGAATTGTCTTTACTTCTATGTTTTCCCCACTGTAACTCCCGTTTACACCCGCAATGGAATTGGCAACCGCATAGGTGGATTCCATCATACACAGATGGGTATAACCGCCGAAAAACTTTCTTGCGCAGTTTGCATGGGAGCCAATCAGGGCAATCTTTTTTATTTCCTTTTTTAACGGAAGCGCACCCTCATTTTTCAGAAGGACTAAAGATTCCCGCGCGGATTGTAAGGATATCTTCCGATTTTCTTTATGACATACCGTTTCCCTTAATTCTTTCCCTGTAAGGGCATATGGGTTATCGAAAAGACCCATGCGGAACTTTGCGCTAAGGACGCGAAGTACCGCCCGGTCAAGAATCGCTATATCCGCTCTGCCGCTTTCCAACATCTCTTTTAACTCGTTCCCGTACCCTGCCGTACTTGGCATCTCGATATCCATTCCGGCTTCCATGCATAAAAGTCCCGCTTCTCCTTCGCTTTCCCCTACATGCTGGACATTATGTACGCCGCTTATTGCGCCGTAATCACTGATGCACAATCCATCAAAGCCCATATCTTCCCGCAAAAGCTCCGTCAGCAATCCATGAGATGCAGAAAGCGGCTCCCCATTGATAGAACAATAACAGGGCATAACGCCTTTCAGACTGGACTCCGCAATCGCCGCCTGAAACGGTTTTCCATATATTTCCTGCAAAAGGCGTGGCGGCGTATCAGAATGCGTTCCGTGGATTCCGCCCTGTGAATTATGGAAAGCAAGGAAATGTTTCGCGACACTTTCCGTCTTTCTCCCCGCCGTTTCCGCTTTCTGGATTCCTCTCGTATAAGCTGCGCCCATCGCTGCGGTCAGAGTCGGGTCTTCCCCGTAAGTTTCTCCCTGCCGTCCCATACGGGAATCTCTCGAAATATCCAGCACCGGAGCCAGCACATGGGTAATGCCGCAGGTGGCTTCCTGCCTGCTTACGATTTCCGCGATTTTTTCCTCTAGCTCAGGATGGAAACCGGACCCCCGTCCAATCCCCGCCGGAAAACTGGTCGTATCCTGTATAAACGCCCCGCATAACCCCTCCATATGGAAAATCGCCGGAATATGATGCGGACTGTTCTCCATTACAATTTTCTGCACTTTCCGCTGCCACTGCGCCGCATCTTCCAGCGTTTCCATTCTGCGCATTTCTAATGTGCTGACTTCACCGATTCCATAACGGGTCTGACTAGCTATATAGTCAAAATCCATATAAACCGAATCAAAAGGAAATACTGTATTAACCTGCGCCATTTTCTCATCTAAACTCATTTCGGCAAGAAGCAGCTTCGCGCGTTGTTCAGGTTGTAATGCTGTGTTCATGTAGTTTTCGCTCATTATAAAACTCTCCTTTTACTTTTCCTATTATTAATTACAAATTGATAAGCAGCCGCTAATAAAACGGTAGAAAATAATACTACTGCCATCTTTATATCTAAAGTAAACCCATGGGCTGCATAATTTATCAATTCAATCATAACCGGATGAATTAAATATATCGGCAACGAAATTGCTCCCAGATAACCAAAAACATTATTTATCTTATCATTTGTTATCTGTATGCCATTTCCTGAAAACGTAACCGTAATCGCTATAAATGTTCCGACTACCGTCACTATCATACATAGCGGCTGTAAAGATGCGCTGACAGGAGCCAATCCAAGCATGACCGGAAGAAAATATCCTGTCAATTCTGCAATTTTTAAAGTTTTTAATCCTGCTTGGCTATATTCACGTTTTGAAACAGCAGCAGAAAGATAATAGGCAAGCATACCAAGAATCAGTTCTGCAGCCGCCCTCACTGCATAAATAAAATTTTGTTGAATATGCCCTTTTAAGATAACGCCGACTGCCAGGAAAAAAGCCCCCATAATGCCCAATGCACAAAAAGACGCAGGCACAGCTTTCAGTTTTTTTCTTAAAAATAGTACTAAGGGGAATATTACAACCATATTTAAAAGCATAGCCGACAAATACCATTCCGGAACAATCAACGCTTCATTGAATGATTCATTCCAAAGCGGCGCCATCTGCAAAAAGAATAAACCGGGCAGCCCTTTTATGAGTTTTATCATAAATGTAGAAGTTTCAAATGCCAAAATAATAAGCAACATAACAATATTGGCTGTAATATGTATTGGCAAAATCCCCTTAACTTTCTTAATCATAAACTGCAAAGTAGATTTTCCTATCTTTACATTTTCATCAATACTCAATTTTTCTATTGAGCGAGCCATGAAATATCCGGAAATTAAGAAGAAAAATTCCACTGCCACCGCTCCGTTTTCAAAAAAGTTGATTTGGGAATTATTCATTGACATCTGCACATGATACCCAACCACTAAGATTGAAAAAAGGAACCGCATCAATTCCACAATATTATTTCTGCTTTTCATTACTTTCTCCTTTTCCTTTTCTCTAAATATTTCGCATTTTCTGTTTCAAAATCCAGTCCTTTTTTACGGCAGTGTTCTTTTAAATCGGCAATACGGTTTTCTTCGTACTCCCGCTCTGCCTGCTCCCTCTCGCGCCGCTCTAATTCTTCCGACTCTACCCACTCTTCGCCGCGGGCAAGAACGGCTTCTTTGCGCCGACGCGTCAATTCCGTATTAATTTCAGGCAAATGCTTCTCCACGTCCATAAAAGGAAGCAGAATCAAATAAGCAAGCGCCAAAATAATATCAAATAAATAGAATGCCAAGGTCATAAAGCGAATGACATCCGTATTCGGCGTTACCCCTACCACATCTACAAAACCGAGTTTCAATATAGAGGCTTCAAAACCGCCTGCAAACGGCGCATAGATACCTGCCTGAATCGCGGTAATAATCGATACGCCCAACAGTCCTTCCAATCTCAACCCAGACTTAAATTCAACGCTGTCAAAAGCAAAGCATAAAAGCGTTGCCGTTACATAGGCATTCGGAAGCATGCCTGTCTGACGCAAAAATCCGGCAATCATGGCAATCGTAACATTGCTTGGAAACAGCCAGCCCATAATGCTTCCCAACAATACCATGGCAAAACCCGCAATAGAAATATTTTTAATACCAAACTTCTTTGCCAATGGATAGATGACGATAGCTCCCAGTCCTAACGGTATGCCTGTAATGACCTGATAAAGCGTGAACATCAACGGATTTTCATCACCGCCCAGTAAGAATTTAACATAGAAGTACTGGACATTGCCGCCCTTAAAATTATCCACAATGCCGCCGACTGTCATGAGAATCATGAAAATAACATAGTATTTATTTGTCAACAATGCCTTTATCTGATTACGCAAAGGAATACTGTTTTCTTTATCCAGACCAACTTCCTGCGCCACATCCTCAATAACACGTTCCTTAGTATAAAAATATTCCATAAGCAGCAGGGGAACAGCCGCCACAGAAAGTACGACCAGCAGTTTCGCATACCCGTTTATGTCATGTTCCAGCCACATCGGAAGCACGACCATATTAATCAACATACCAATAATCATTCCTGAAATCAGCGTCCATGACATCTGCCTGATAAATTTTACTCTGGTCTTTTCCACGGGGTCACGGGTAATCAGGGAACAAATGGTATCCCTGAAAAGATAGAAATAGGAAGAACCTACAGTATGATAACAAATCAGCAGGATAAAGAAATAATACCAATAGGACTCTCCTAATGTCGTACCGGGGAACAAGAAAATCAATCCGCCGACAATAATAGAAACAAAACCGAATATTAAATGCCATGGGCGCATTCTTCCCTGACGGGATTTTGTATGCTGCATCAGCCAGCCGTTCAACAAACCGGTAAAAATGGCTAAAATTTTTGCCACGGTCATAATCACTTCATAATACCCGCCCATTTTCTGAATCATGGCTACATTTTCAGTGCCATACATGGCGCCTGTCTGCTGTGTAAAAAATTTTTCCACCAGAGCCGCAATCGTATTGACAACGAAAATCAGCCCCAGAGGGCCAACAAGGTGTCCTAAAATCAATTCCTTTTTTGATATGGAACGGGTTTTTACTTTGGAATCCATAAACGGCTTATCAAATAATCCGCCATTTAACAGCGTAATCGTTTTATGGTTATCTGTCATACTGCATTTCCTCCATTACATTTGTCTTTTGCATCTTTAGTGTAAACTTATCATAATATTCCATCAAAATATTGTAATATGCGTCTCTAAATTGTAATTTTATGTACAATCTCTGCAATCACCGCCCGTTATTCCTACAAAATAGAAAAAGGTGCATGGAATATTCCACACACCTTTTTTATGATTCAATTTATAATTTTCCTTACGGTTTTATCCCATACTCAAAATATCGCTTTACCACATGCACCACCCTGTTGACATCACCCTCTTTTACAGTCACGTCATAGCATCCCGGAATGGTTCCAAATGTAATGGTTGGCTTTAAACCTGTCATTTCCTTCAAATATTCCATCATATTCTGCTTGGAGGCATTTTTATTATAAATCTTCATATAAGCATATCCCGGATAATCACGGGCAGCATATTTTACTATCTTTAATTCACTTTCAAAACCATTCTCCTGCAGCAGCCGGTAAAGCCTTTCTATAGACTGCTCCTTATCTAACATCATAAAATAAACGACTTCCTCATACTCCGGAAGCTCCCGTTTTACATAATTTCTAAACGGAGATTTACGAAGTGTCGCCACGAGTTCATTGTATACTTTATCGTCACAGTCCGCATAGTATATGACAAGCATGTCATCAACTATGACATTAATAAAACAGTTCACTTCCGCATCCCTGATTATCGACAATATTTTCTGTGAAGTAGCCGCTGACATTACATAGACCTTACGGTACATTTTTTCCTGCATATCATACAAAACCGCGCCATCCATCGCAATAACCGGCAGTTTTATCTGAATATCCCGCACCGGTTCCATTAATGATGCAGGCGTACGCACCGTAGACACGGTAAACTGAAGACCTTCTTCCAACATCCGGTTTAATTCTACCCGCGTATAATCCGTCAGGTTGCAATTCTTATTTAAAAGCGTGTCATCTAACCCGGAAACGAACAGAATATCTTTTTTCTTCTTGATGGGCAGGGAAAAGTCATTGACAAATACACCGATAAAAATGCCGATACAGGTATCTAAAAATCTATTCCACACAAAAATATACGGATTCGCATCCGCCATATGATTCACCGCAATACTTAAAAATACGACGCAGGAAAAATAAGACGCCTGTTTCTGCCCGAGCAGTACGGTTGTATACAGTACAACGATAATGAAAAAGGATACTGCCGCCGCCTCATGAAAAAACACTTTCCCCTCATATACTGCCTGTCCTGTATTTAACGCGCCAAAACGCTGCATAAGAAGTAAAAACACCAAGCCATATACAGCTCCAATCACGGTTCCGCTCATTCGCTGTAATGCATTTTTCTTGGTATTTTTTCGATATCCCTGCATACACCAGAGCGCAGACAGCAGGGAATAAAAAACAATTCCATTTCCTCTCCGAAAATAGGCTACTACAAAACATAACGCCACGGCGATTCCTGATTTTATAATCCGCATCCCGATTCTTGGAATTTCCCTATGTTTTATGGCTAACCCATTCTCCATTTTATCTTTCAGCATAATGCCATTTCCACCACTTTACATAGGATTTGCGCTGTTTTTTCGGCTCCAAATCGTGAAGAATCAATCATAAAATCCCTATGGTCGAACACTTCCTTTACTCCGTCACAATAACGCAGCCTGTATAACTCCCTTGCCCTGTCTACCTCGCGTATCATGCTTTTAGCCGTTTTTTCATCCATTCCCAGACACTCTACGCAGTTTCTCAACCTGGCTTCATAGGGCGCATAAATATAAATATTAACAACCCTTGGATAATCTTTTAACAATACGTCCGCACATCTTCCTATGATGATACAGGACTCTTTTTTGGCTAAATCCCTGATAATATTGGACTGTACATGAAAAATCTCCTGTTTCATGCTCACCATCCCCATACCAAGCGGATATTTCCGATTTGCAAAAATGGAACCGGCTTTCTCTTCTTCCTTACTTATCTCCGGAATCGGCAGGTGCATTCTTCTCGCCGTTTCCTCCACGATATCCCTATCGTAAAACCCGATTCCCAGTTCTTTTGCCATATTTTTTCCAATCGTCCTTCCTAAACTGGCAAACTGCCTGGATATGGTAATCACATATTGTTCATCACTCATAATCTGTTTCCTTTCTTCCATTTGCTTCCCTCCGGCTATGCTTTTACCCGGATAGAGCGGACTACGCACGAAATGGTAAAATTAATAATAAAATAGATAACCGCCGCCACACCGAATAAAACAAATACATCAGATACATTGACGGCGCCCGTTCCGTTGTACATCTGAGCGGAAGACAACAGTTTTTTCACTCTGGACATTAACTCGATTACCGCCACATTGGCAAGGTATGAAGAATCCTTTATCGTAGTGATAACCTGACTGAGCAGTGTCGGCACGATATTGTGGTACGCCTGCGGAAGCACAATGTAAATCATCACCTGCACCATATGAAACCCCTGCGAATGCCCTGCTTCAAACTGACCGTGCGCCACG
Source organism: Bacillus sp. (in: firmicutes) (assembly GCA_023666125.1). GTDB lineage: Bacteria > Bacillota > Clostridia > Lachnospirales > Lachnospiraceae > UBA3282. The sequence goes on from JAMPCN010000063.1 coordinate 12,009, forward strand.
GAATTAAGACCGCCTCTGACAATCTCTGCAATAACGGAAGAAGTAAATAAAATTAATGCAACAGCCGCTTTAAATAAAAGCTTCATTTCCACCGTCGTTAGACCAAACATCTTTCTTGCCAGAAATTCAGGGCATGGGCAAAATACCAGACAAATGAAAATCCACAAAAGAAGCGGCGTATTCCGGAACACTTCAATATACACAATGGCGAACCATTTCAGTATTCTTTTCGCTCCCTTGTCGCAGTAATTTCTGCAAAGAGCCAGTACCGAGCCGATAACGATGCCAAAAAAGACGGCAATCACCGAAATAATCAGCGTAAAAGCAACGCCCTTTAAAATATAAATCCAGATAGAAGCCTGCGTCAACATGGATAAGCTTGCACGTAATGTATCCATAGGCTACACCTTCCCTTCCAAAGCGGTCTTTTTTCTGACGACAATTCTCCGCTCTCTTTTCTTCAAGGAGTTTTCCCATACACTGGCAAGCGTGGACAACGGAAAACAAATGATGAAAAATAAAACGCCGCTTACGAGATAGGCGGGCGCATACGCGCCCCCCGTATTCTCTCCTGTTACAAAGCTGTAGGTAAGCGAAATCAAATCGGCTCCTCCGATTATGTAAAGGCAGGAAGTATTTTTAATAATATTAACCACCTGATTTACCAATGGCGGCAATATAATCTTGATACTTTGCGGAATGATAATGTAATACATCCTCTGCACATAGGGGAAACCCTGTGATTTTGCCGCCTCGAACTGCCCTTTGGGAATGGACTCAATTCCTGCCCTGACAACTTCCGCAATGTATGCGCCATGGTAGATTCCCAGTGAAATCATACCTGAAAAAATGATGCCAAGACTATGGGATGAAAAGGCAAACGCGTAATACAAAAAACATAACTGCAATAAAAGCGGCGTATTTTGTATCACTTCTACATACACTCTTGCAATTCCACGCAGTATTTTTTTCTCGCTCGTTGCCATAAGCCCAAAGACAATTCCCAGAATCAGAGCCAGCAAAAGCCCAAGGAAAGCCACTTTTACGGTATTCCCAAGTCCGAGTAGAAATGTCTGTCGAAACATCCATACTTTTCCCCATGCCCGAGAAGATAATAAACCCGACATATGTCACCTCATTTCCGCTTTCTACACTGCCAAAAGCCAATTTTAGTTCAGTCCATAATTATTAATCAATCCGTCGATTGTGCCATCGGATAACCACCCTGTAATTAATCCCTCAACATAAGCGGACAGTCCCGAATCTTTTTTCGTCGCTACGCCATATTCCTGCGGCGCGAACTCATCGCTTATGTAAGAGCGTCCGTCCGTGTGATAAATCGCCAGAATGGATTTATCCACGCAAAAGGCATCTACTTCTCCCGCACTAAGCGCCGTTGAGATTGATGGATAATCTTCATACTGTTTAAAGGATACTCCCGTCGTCCATGTAGCGGGGTCAAAGGTTTCCGCATCATATCCCGTGCCGTCAATCAATCCCGCCTCAATCATAGCCGCTGTAAGAGATTTTGCAGATGTGGAACCGCTTGATACGCCTACCGATTTATCCACAAGCCCCGCAAGGTCCGTAATGCCGGAAGCATCCTCAATAAGCACGCCGACATGATCCGTAAAATATGGAGTTGTAAAATCCCAGCTCAGCTTTCTTTCATCAGTAATCGTGAAAGTTGCAAGCACGCAGTCTATGTCGCCGGAATCCAGAAGTTCCGTTCTGGTCGCTGCCGTAACGGTTGTAAATTCCACATCCACGCCAAGCGATTCTGCAATCTTATTCGCAAGGTCAATTTCCATTCCGCTGTATTCTCCCGTAAGCGGGTCTTCATAACCAAAGCCTACGACGGCATTTTTCACGCCTACTCTTAACACGCCCCTGTCAATAATCTCCTGTACATCTGCCGCCGGCGTTTCCGTACTATCCGCCGCGGTATCTGCTGCTCCGCCCGCGGTTTCCGCTGACGTCGTATCTGCCGCCGATGCGGATGCCTCCTCTGCTTTCTCGCTGCCGCATCCTGTCAGCAAAGCCATACCCATAACTGCTGCCAATGTTACCGCTGCCAATCTTTTTTTCATAATCTTCTCCTCATTTCTGCACTGCCGCTTTTTGTCTTTTCCCGGATTTATGTGCAGTGCCTGCATAAACCCTTATCTATAACAAGTCCTGTACCGGACCTATTATCTGATAATTTTCCCAAGGAACTGTTTTACCCTTTCATTACTCGGGTTATCAAAGAAATGCTCCGGCGTTCCTTCCTCTACAATCTGTCCGTCCGCCATAAAAACTATCCTATCTGCAACCTGTCTGGCAAATCCCATTTCATGCGTAACCACTACCATGGTAATATTTTCCTTTGCCAGTTTAATCATGACATCCAAAACCTCTTGAATGGTCTCCGGGTCTAATGCGGATGTCGGCTCGTCAAAAAGTATAATTTTTGTTTCCGCACACAATGCTCTCGCAATGGCAATTCTCTGCTGCTGTCCGCCTGAGAGCGTTGTCGGGTAAACATCCGCCTTATCCCTTAAACCCACCACATCCAGATAGTGATAAGCAAGCTCTTCCGCCTCTTTTTTTGATTTATGGTGCAGCTTCATAGGCGCCAGCGTAAGATTTCTCATCACCGTCATATGCGGGTAAAGATTAAACTGCTGAAACACCATGGACGTCGTTTCCCTGACAATCGCAATTTTATTTCTGCTCGTCAGTTCTCTGCCGTCAATATAAACGTGTCCGCTTGTCGGTTCTTCCAGAAAATTCATACAGCGTACCGTTGTAGACTTTCCCGAACCGGAAGGTCCGATAATAACCAGCTTCTCCCCTTCCTTTACCGACAGGTTTACGTCTTTTAGTACATGCAAATCGCCAAAATATTTATTCACATTTTCCAGTTTAATCATTGCAATCATCCATTCCTTTCTCTCATCCTGCGAGTTTGGGCGTAAGCGCAAACTTAATCACCCCTTTTTCCGCATAAAAGAAAGGCGTCCGGAATCATCCAAACGCCTTTGTTTTTTATCGCTTTTTATTTTCTTCTTTTATACCACTTACTTTTTTCTTTGTCAAGAAAATTATTTTGTTCTCTATTTTTCAACTTCCATCTCCCTTTTCAACTCCGCCGGCATACTTCTCGGTCCACGCACCGCGTATACGCCGAACTGTTTTATCCGCTCAAACGTCCATACGCCCGGTTCGTACTTTTCGATAAGCTCTACCGTCATCGCCTGTTTCAGAGTCAAATTCTCATCTGAAAATTCATAGGGAATATCTACTTCTATCGCCCTGCACTTATATAAAATAGCCGAATACGGCGCTGCCACATACATATAAATCATATCGCCCACATGGATATCGCTGCTCTGCTTCCACGTCACGATATTGGAAGCCTCAAAAGCGCCGACCACGTCATAATATTTCGGATTTGCCGGAATAATCCAGTCTTTGGGTTCTGTACGATTCGATTTTCTTCTCTGTACAGCGTCACCCTTGGAAATAGCAAGCACTCTACGAATCTGCGCTTCCGTTGCGGCAGGATATTTTTCTTTCATATGGCACACAATTCGTTCCCACGATTCTGGCGGCGTTTCCTGATACGCGGACGTTACATAATCATATCCCCATATATGCTCCGGCGTGGAATACACAGCAATCGACCAGCCGTAGCTTTCACCTTTCTTATTTTTCCGCTGTCTGAAATCTCTTGCGCAAAGATACAGCTTCATTTCCAGGTCGGTGACAGTGCCTTCAAAATTCTTCTCTCCCTCTTTCCCGAAACCGGCGTTCTTTTTTACCTCGAAAGAATACAGCTCCGCGTCCGCATTTTCCTCTGCAAAAAGGTCCATAATCTTTTTCTGGCGCATAGAAGCCTTTTCATCATCCCAAAGCGCATCAAAATCATATCCGTCTCTGCGGTAATTGGCAAAATAAGGAAGCCACTCTTTGGAAATAAATCCCGCTTTCTTATCAAAAAACTTGCCGTAAACTATCTGTCCGCTCCCGGCAATTATTTCTCTCCATTCCCACGGGTCGCGCGCTGTATCCCCGCTCCACCAGTATTCCGGCACGGTTCTTTCCTCCAGCGAAAATCCGGGAATATCGTTTTTGAACAGTGGCAGGAAACCGACTTCGTTTATATATGTAATTGCCTCTTCTACCGTATGGATGCACGCAGGGTCATCCCCGGTCACGCCATAGATAATCCATGTGCCTGATTCATTTGCCATCTCGTTATGCTCCGTCCAATCCGTTTTTCCTATCTCATTGTAACAAACGTTTTTGCAGTTCTTTTTTCAGATATTCGTATCTTAGACGTTTTTCTTCCCTTGCAAAATGCGTCTCTCTTGACTGTAACGGATTATTTTCATAGGAAAGCTTTTCGTCGCCAAACTGCTCGCTTGTCAAATCAAATACACAGCCGCCCGCCACGTTGTAACAATGATAATTTCCATCCGGTCTTAAAATGCCGTAAACATCCCCGCCAAAGACATCCTGCGCCAGGAACGCAGTGATGGAACACTGTCCCAGCGTCATATTTTCTTTCGTCCAGCTATCCCGCATTCTTGGCGCACAGGTATCCGCGCACCATATCTCTGAAAGCAAATCATACAAATGTCTGGGATTTTTTATCTGCTTGTACATTTCGGCTGCGGCAGGCACATCAGCGTGTTCCCAGCCATAAAATTTATATTCTTTCATTTTTATAACCATAACTTTCCTCAGTCTGCGAGTTTGTGCGCCCAAACGCTGTAAGCGTTGGCACAAACTTGCGGTTGAAAATTTCTAATTTTCAACCTTTTACCGGATATAATAAACATAATCTTCTTTTCTTGGCGCTGCCTCTTTCAGCGGCGCGGACGCATAACCAAGCGCCAGATGACCGATACCCTCATAGTTTCCTTCTATGCCAAGGCTTTTTAAAATTTCTCTGCCCTCTTGTGATTCAAATTCCTCTTTTGCCCTGTGAATCCAGCAGCTATCCACGCCCAAATCAGCCGCCGCATTCATAAGATTGCCCATGACAAGGCTGCCGTCATAAACGTAGGTCAGCACATCTTTATTCGCAAGGACAATCAACAGTTCCGGCGCGCCATAGAACGGGTCGAAATCTTCTCCCTGTCCCATAATCTTTGCATTCATGGCGGAAAGTTTATCGCGCATTTCCTTATTTGTCACCGCAATGATAATCGGTGACTGTTTTCCCATACCGGTTGCTGCATAGGTTCCCGCCTTGATAATCGCCTGCATTTTCTCCTCTTCAACTAACTCCGGCTTATATGCGCGGCAGCTTCTTCTGGTTTCTAATACTTTTAATGTTTCTGACATTTTGGGTTCCCTCCTATTTTTAAAATATCTGCACAAAACCTATGCCCTGTTTTTAAAACAATTCCGAATGCGTACCAACACGGTAAATCATCAATACTAAAACTTTATTCATTACTTCGTATACCAATAGCCAGTCCGGCTCCACATGACATTCCCTGCATCCGGTATAATCACCGCTCAAACTATGGTCACGCTATTTTTCATCCAATTTTCCACCTTCCGCAATTATGCTAATCACGTCAAAAAGTTTATCAATATCTTTCCCTTGTTTTCTAGCCAGCTTCAAATCTCTCTTAAACTGACTGGTAAATTTAATTTCATATTTCATCCAGAGCCTCCCGTAAATCACTAAGACTCTTATACCCTTTTACATTCGGGTCAGCCGCAATCCTTCTTCCCTCTGCTATTGCCGCCCTTGTTATTTCATTGGGCGTATTCAACTTTAAAGAAAAAGGTATGCCATTTTCCCGAATTGTCTGTTTTAAGAACATATTGACTGCTGTAGTCATATTCAAGCCAAGTTCTGCAAAGATACTCTCCGCCGCTTCTTTTACTGCTTTCTCTGTTCGTATATTCAAATTTGTTACGGTTGCCATATTATAACCTCCATTTTTATCATATCATGCAAAACTATTCTATTATTATTCATTATATGCTAACAGCTTTACACCGTCAATATACTATGCGCATATCAAACGAGTTTTAGCCAAACAAACCTCTCCCTTTACCAATGCGCATTTGCAGCAGCTTCATTTGAAGTATTATCGCGACAGCTTATCAGCAGACAGAGGGCGTCCAGCGTAATATGCAGGCTTTGGTCGAACAGCGAACTTAATAATTGAACCGACCCTCTTGCTTCTTTCGCATCTCCTTTCACCGTACCGGGTATCGCCAAAACATAATCTGCCAGAGCTGCAAGCGGAGACTCCGGTTTAATTGCTTTTTCAATTCCGCAAGCTTTTCTATATTCATATTCCCCCCTCATCGCAGGTTTTAATATCTGCCAAAATACACTGTCCGGGATATTTATCTTTCAGCATTTTCACGCTGCCTGACAGCCCGAAATCTTTAATTAAAGAAGTTCCTACTTCGATAATATCTGCATATCCGCCAGTAAGCCTTATTATTTCATCCGCCTTTTCCAGAGATACTCTATCTATTGCTACCTGTAAACGCATCTGGTTGTGCCTCCTTGACATCCATAAAAGCGTGAGACAATGCCCACGCTTTTTATTAATATAATTCTAAGGTTTTAAATCAACTTTTTATTTGTTCACTTATCCAACGTTTCAAAATATACTGCCAATTCATTCCGTCCTACTCACCTGTATAGTATTGCTGGTTGAATTATTCCCTTAACTTTCTAAATAATCTTAAAAGTAAGAAAACTTAGGTCAGCTTTCTTTCAGCTTTCCTAAACAATATATCTCAATCTGTTCAATTAACTCTTTCGCCGTCTCAATGCGATAACGCACTAAATCACCGATACTTCCCTTTTCAGGCAATTCCATACAACTCCACCCCTTCTTTGTGTATGTTTGTATAAAAGGGATAAACTCCCAGCCATTTCCTAAAATGCGCATCGCTCTTTGCAATAGGTTTGATATCCGTATCATGCTCCTCATTAAAATCATAAGTAGACCATGACAACTGCTTTCGGTACTCTTCAATCTCCATATCCGTCAAGTTTACCAGAATCATAATATCAATGTCTGAATCCGGTTTAAAATCACCTCTGGCATAATTTACTTCCTCTTCCATGAAATAAATAATTGCCGGCTTTATTTATCAAGAGTTTTCATCGTGGGGAAAAGCAAAACATCCCTTATCGCCGGCGAATTGGTGAGTAACATCACCAACCTGTCAATT
>JAMPCN010000064.1 GCA_023666125.1 Bacillus sp. (in: firmicutes)
ACACGGCAATTTGTGCCGGAGCGTCACAAATATGCCTTGATGGCAGACGCAAATTGGAGATTTGCGTCGCCCCGTCGCGAAAACGCTCCGGAATGGAGATTAATATAATTGTGGAGGAAATGAATATGAGCTGCGGTAATAATGAATATAAGGAAGTGTATACAAGTGAATATACGGATGCAGAAGCCGAAAAACACGCAAAGGAAGTGGGAGCGGCTCCAAGACCGAAAGAGACGATAAGTGAAATTGACGAAAGAGGCGCGTTTATCCGTCAGCCAAACGCCTTTATCAAACCGTTTGGCAGTGGCGCCGACGATTTAAAAGCGGAGGCGAACCGTTTTGCAATATACTGGGCGCATGGCTGCCACTGGTCGAACAGACCGGTTATTGCAAGGGATATTTTAGGGCTGACGGATGTGATTGCGGACGTACATACGACCCACAGCGGGCAAACGAATGTATACGGCCACGGATTTGCAGATTATCCGGGGCATAAGGACCCGCTTGCGGGAGCTTATTTTCTCAGCGAATTTTATAAAAACGGAAATCCCGAATATCAGGGCAGGGCAACGACGCCCGCTTTTGTGGATGTGAAAGAAAGGAAAACGGTAAATAACGATTATCATAGGCTTACCAACTACATTGAAGTGCAGTTTAGGGCTTTTCAGCCTGCTGATGCGCCGGATTTGTACCCGGTGAAGTATCGGAAAGAAATTGATGAATTTAATGACTGGCTGTTCCCGCATATCAATAACGGACACTACCGCATGGCGTTCTGCCAGTCGTGGGAAGCTTATGACGAAGCCTATGAGGATTTTTTTGATTCGTTGGAAAAGCTGGATAAGAGACTGGAAGATAACAGATTTATCTTCGGCGATTATATCACGGATTCGGATATCCGCTTGTATGTCACGCTGGTTCGCTGGGAAACAAGCTATTACCGTAATGTGGGTCCTATGAAAAAGAGGATTACGGAGTATCCGAACATCTGGGGATATGTAAAGGATTTGTACAGCATACCGGTATTTAAGAAGTATACATTTTTTGAATTTCCCAAAGAAGGCGGCGCAGAGCTTTTTAGAAGCTATGCTTATAGAATTGCCCCACAGGTTCCCTATGATAAGCTTTGGACGTCGGATGGGGAAAGAGGGAGGCTTAGTAAAACGCCGGATGAAGTGTATTTAAGGCATCCTGCCGGGGAGTGCGTGGAGGATTACCAGTCGGTCATCTCAACAACGATTTGGAATTCGCCGAAGTGGAGCGACCGTAATCCGGCAAACGGCGTTTTATCGGTGGACGCATCCATTAATCCGATTGCGTCGAAGCTTAGAGATTAAAAGGAGAACTGCATGAAAGTAGTAGAAAATGTTTCGCAGTTGATAGGAAACACACCATTATTAAAACTGAACGGATTTGATACGTTACATAAGCTGCATGCAACGATTCTCGCCAAGCTGGAGTTTTTTAATCCGGGAGGGAGCGTTAAGGACAGAATCGGGCTCTATATGATTCAGGACGCGGAGCAAAAAGGGTTACTAAGAAAGGATTCCGTCATTATTGAACCGACAAGCGGCAACACAGGAATCGGACTGGCGGCGGCAGCGGCGGAAAAGGGATATAGAACCCTCATTGTCATGCCCGACAGTATGAGCGTGGAGCGCAGGAATATTTTGAAAGCTTACGGCGCCCAAATTGTACTTACGCCCGGAGAACTTGGCATGAAAGCCGCCATAGCGAAAACGAAAGAACTTGCGGAGCAGATACCGCATAGCTTTATTCCGGGACAGTTTACAAATGACGCCAATCCAAGAGTGCATTATGAGACAACCGGACCGGAGATATGGAAAGATACGTCGGGCAGAATCGATATTTTGGCAGCGGGAGTCGGCACGGGAGGAACGCTTTCCGGCGCGGGAAAATATTTAAAGGAAATGAATCCGGATATCAGGGTGATAGCTGTGGAACCTAAAGATTCACCGGTGCTGTCGGAGGGCAGAGCCGGTTCGCACCAGATTCAGGGATTGGGAGCGGGATTTGTTCCGTATACGCTGGATATGGAAATTTATGATGAGGTCATTGCGGTTTCGACGGACGACGCTATGGAAGCGGCAGCGGAACTTGCGAAAGCGGACGGCGTACTGGCGGGAATATCATCGGGCGCGGCGCTTTTCGCAGCTAAGAGTGTGGCGCAAAGGGCAGAAAACAAGAGAAAAAATATAGTCGTTATTTTTCCGGACAGTGGGGATAGATATCTTTCCACCAAACTTTACGAATCATGATGGCTGATAGCATGGGAGTACGGGAATGGATAGAAACAGTAGCAGAGATTTAACGGACAAGTCGTATAAAATTGAAATAAAAGATGTTTCTTTTGATTATACGGATAATAAAAAACGGTATATGGCATTAAAAAATGTGAACCTGAATATCCGCACAGGAGAGTTTGTGTGTATTCTCGGACCTTCCGGCTGCGGCAAATCGACCCTGTTAAATCTTTTAAACGGTATTAACCGTGTGCATCAAGGTCAGATTTTGGTAGACGGAAAGCCAATAAGCGGGCCGGGAATTGACAGGGCGGTAGTTTTTCAACAGTATTCCCTGTTTCCGTGGCTTACGGTGAAAGGTAATGTTTTATTCGGAATTAAGCAGAACGGGAAAAAGTACAGTAAAAAGAGGCGGGAAGAACTGGCGGAAAAATATATCGAAAGCGTCGGGCTTACAAGCGCAAAAGGGCGCTATGCTAACCAGTTGTCAGGCGGTATGAAACAGAGAGTCGCGGTAGCCAGGGCATTGGCGTTAGAGTCGGATATCCTTTTGCTGGATGAGCCGTTTGGCGCGATTGACCCGAAACTGCGCTTTGAACTTCAGGAGTTAGTGTCAAAGTTATGTGTGGAACATAATAAGACGGTGGTTTTTATCACTCATGACATTGATGAGGCAATTTTATTAGCGGACAGGGTGGTAGTGATGGAACCGGGCAGGATTCGTAATATTTTGAAAGTGAATCTGCCGCATCCCAGAGTACGGGATGAACTGGTAAGAACCGATGAATATGAGAGACTCCACCGCCAGCTTATTATGTCGTTTTATGAGCATGTGGAGGAGAATATCGGTGCGGGGGTGGCGTTATGAAGAAATTTTTTAAGCTTGAAAAAAAGATGTATGTGGAATTTGCCATTGCGACGATATTATTGATTCTGAACGTAATTTTGACCCTTGCGCTTCCTTATTTTACGGAGCATAAAGCCTATTATGAAAGCGGCGCGTTTATAGCGGCGTTAGTGATTTCATATGGACTCTATGTTATCTGTCTATTCTCGATGAAAAAGAAAAGCACCTCCGATATAGCGGTGCTGTTGTTTGGTTTTTTCCTATTATGGGAAATATCATATAAGCTCGGCTGGGTGCATAACGATTTGCTGATTCCCTCACCGGAGGGGCTGTTTTATGTTTTTCCGGAAAAAGCGCCGGAAATACTTACCGATGTATGGGGGTCTTTACAGCTTTTGGTAATCGGCTTCTTATTGGCGGCGGTATTGGGAACGCTGCTGGGGTTGTTGGCCGGCTGGGTTCCGAGAGTCAGGGAAGTACTTTTGCCCGTTGCCAATGTAATTACGCTGATTCCGCCGCTTATGTTTTCTGCATATCTGATAATGATATTATCGACGTTTAAGCAGGCTGCAACAGGGGTGATTTTTTTCGCCGTGTTCTGGCCGACATTTCAGGGAACGGTTGCCAGGGTCGGACAGATTGACGCGCAGATTATCGCGGCGGCAAGAACCATGGGAGTCGGAACGATAGGAATGCTTTTTAAGGTGATATTTCCCTATTGCCTTCCGGGTATTATCAGCAGTATTTCCAAGAGCCTCAGGGGCGCGTTTATGTGTCTTGCAGGGGCGGAGATGCTGGGCGTTAATCTTGGAATCGGATATTTTATTGAAAAATATAAAAGCTTTGCAGACTATAGATGCGTTCTGGCAGGTATTTTGACGGTGGGAATCATCACGACGCTGTTGGACATTTTAGTGAATAAACTTGAAAAAACATTGATTAAATGGCAATATTAGATGAAAGAAGGACTGTGGGATGAAAGCTGTGAGGGCAACGGCTACATGGGCGAGAGCAGGAGTTTATTATGTGCGGACGGAAGCGATGGTCTATGGATTTCATATCGCCTTGGAGGGCGAATTTGATACGGATACGCCGGAATCGGAATATATATTGGTGATGGATGATGCGGGAATGCCTGTCAGTACATGCCGTATCCATGCAGTACCCGAAGAAGGGTATGCGAAGATAGAAAGGGTCGCAACGGTGTCAACGGCGAGAAAGTGCGGCGCCGGACGGCTGGCGATTGCAGAGGCGGAAAAGTGGATTTTGGAAAAGAACATCCATAAGGTCATTATTACCAGCCGCGACGAGGCGGTGGGGTTCTATGAAAAATTAGGGTATACGGCGGACTATACGAAAGACTGCAGGACACTGTTCCCATCGCCCCGCGCGGATAAAAAGAAAGAAAAAAGCAGTCCGCAGTTTACAATCGTCTATATGGAAAAGAAAATCTAAAAAGGCACATGAAAAATGCCGGAAAGGATAGCAATGGATAAATTAATATATCTTGATAATGCGGCGACAACGAAAGTAGACCATGAGGTATATGAAGCGATGCGGCCGTATTTTGAAGAAGTGTACGGGAATGCGTCAAGCATATACACCTTTGCCGGAAAGGCGAAAAAAGCGATAGAAGAGGCAAGAAAAACGATTGCCGCGTACCTTGGGGCAAATCCGAGGGAGATTTATTTTACCGGCGGAGGAAGCGAGTCGGACAACTGGGCTTTGAAAGCGGCTGCATTTGCGCAAAAAGAAAAAGGAAAGCATATTATTACCTCTAAAATTGAGCATCATGCGGTACTTCATACCTGTGAGTATCTTGAAAAGTCGGGATATGAGGTGACATATCTTAACGTGGACGAGAACGGTATCATCAAACTGGACGAATTGAAAAACGCAATTCGTGAGGATACGGTTCTTATTTCCGTTATGTTTGCCAATAACGAGATTGGAACCATCGAACCGATAAAAGAAATTGGCGCGATTGCGCATGAGCATGGCATCCTTTTCCATACGGACGCGGTACAGGCGTACGGGCATCTGCCAATCGATGTGGACGAACTGCATATTGATATGTTAAGCGCCAGCGCGCATAAAATTAACGGACCAAAGGGAGTCGGCATGATGTATCTGAGGGAGGGCGTTAAAATCGGCGCTTTTATCCATGGCGGCGTGCAGGAGAGAAGCAGGAGAGCCGGAACCTACAATACGCCCGGTATCGTGGGATTTGGAAAGGCGACGGAAATTGCCGTGCGCAAGTTAGAAACCAGACGGGAGTACGAAAGCGGACTTAGGGACTATCTGATTGAGAGAGTGCTGACAGAGATTCCGTATACGAGGTTAAACGGCGATAAAAGCGAGAGACTTTCCAATAATGCTAATTTCAGCTTTCAGTTTATCGAGGGAGAGTCTTTACTCATCCTGTTAGACCAGAAAGGAATATGCGCGTCAAGCGGCTCCGCCTGTACATCCGGTTCGCTTGACCCCTCGCATGTGCTGCTTGCTATCGGTCTGCCGCATGAAATAGCGCATGGTTCGCTTAGACTAACGCTTTCGGACGAAACGACAAAAGAGGAAATAGATTATGTAGTGGAACAGTTAAAGCAGATAGTGGACAGGTTAAGAAGTATGTCGCCGTTGTATGAGGACTTTATCAAGAAGCAGGAATCCGTGGATTAAAAGAAAGGCAGGGCAGTGAATATGAGTCAGGTACTTGAATATAGTGAAAAGGTAATGGATCATTTTACAAATCCAAGAAATGTGGGAGAGATTGAAAACGCCGCCGGAACAGGAACGGTAGGAAACGCCAAATGCGGCGATATCATGAGAATTTATCTGGATATTCAGGACGGCGTCATCAAAGACGCCAAGTTTAAAACGTTCGGCTGCGGCGCAGCCGTCGCGACAAGCAGCATGGCGACGGAGCTGATTATTGGGAAAACGATTCAAGAAGCTCTGCTCGTAACGAATAAAGCCGTCATGGAAGCCTTGGACGGACTGCCGAAAGTGAAAGTGCATTGTTCGCTATTAGCGGAAGAGGCGATTCATGCGGCACTCTGGGATTACGCCCAAAAGAATCATATTACCATTGAGGGCTTAAAACCGCCGGTGGAGGATATTGAGGAGAAAGAGGAGTTTGATGAAATGGGGGAAGAGGATTAATTCTCGAGAGTTTTGACTTAACATTTTGGCGGATGTAAGGTATAATAACAATGTATGGATTTTCATAGAAAATATTAATAGAGGAAATGCTATGTGCGATATAAAAAAATATGAAAGAATTTATAAAGAAATAGAACAGCTGCAGCCCGAAGATACGTTGCAGCTTGTTTTAGAAGCAAAAACAGAGGAGCAGAGAAATTTTTATGAGCTGATAGGTGATTTTCTGTTGCAGCAAAAACAGCGTCAGGTCATAGAAAGGAAACTGTTTTAGTGAAAAAATATATATTGATAGCAGGGGTTAATGGAGCGGGTAAATCGACTTTATACCAGACCTTACAGAGTTTACAGGACATGCCAAGAATAAATACAGATGAAATAGTAAAAGAATTTGGAGATTGGCGAAATCCTGTGGATGTTATGACAGCCGGAAAAATAGCAGTAAAAAAAATTGTCGAATATTTTGATGAAGGTATTACTTTTAATCAGGAAACTACTTTATGTGGGAAATCAATTATAAATAATATAAAAAAGGCAAAAAGGATGGGCTATTTTATAGAACTGCATTATATTGGAGTTGACAGTGTAGAGATTGCGAAAAAAAGAGTATTAGAGCGTGTTAGACAGGGAGGACACGGTATTCCGGAAAGTGACATTGAAAGGCGGTATGTAGATACATTTCATAACTTGAAAAATATTTTGCCACTTGGTGATTTAACGGCATTTTATGATAATACAACGAAATTTCGACGATTTGCAATTTGTAAAAACGGAATGTTTGTAAGAGTTTCTCATAATGTACCGATATGGTTTGAAAGATTTATAGAAGATGTAAAGCAGTAATATATCATTATCCCTATTCTTATTTTATCAGAAAATAGAACATTTACTTGAAATGATTATGGAGAACATCCCACATGAAAATCTTTAAAAACCTATCCTTCTTAGGAAAAATTTTTGTAGGAATGACCGTGACAGCGATTATACCAATGCTGAGCGGTTATCTTTTATTGGTACAGGTATTGAATATGGTCTATCAAAACCATCTTGACAGAGAAGCGGAAAGCACGTTAAGCATGGCAAAAGACTCTCTGGACAGCGCCTTTTCGGAGATTTACAATGCGATAGGAACGCTGTGCGGGGATGAAAAGATTGCCTCGTTTTTGGAAGCAGAAGACGATGCCGCTACGGGCAGCGTCTATCGGAAACTTTATACGGCGGCCGGAGAATGTGCAAGCTATGCCAGTATTTCGCTTTATGATAAGGACGGAGTCCGCAGGATGACGGTAGCGGATAATAAATATATCAACAATAAATTATCGCTAAACTGGAATATATTATATAAGGCGGCGAGACATCCGGAGGAATTTGTCGTCTGCAATGCGAGGCTGTACGAGGGGGAAAAGCGAATCGAATATCTGCGTGTGGGCCGGGCGGTGCAGGCGGAGGACGGCACGGTGGAAGGCTATGTTATAGCGACCGTCGTTAAAGATAACTTTGATAATATGCTCAAAGGTCTCGGGCAGGAAAAAGAAGGCGTTTTGTACGTGATGGACGGTTTTCGGGAAATTGTATATTTTTCCGGGGAAAGTTATTCCGAAGAGATTGTCAGCGCGAAAAACGAACTTTTTATGATGCAGCCGCCCTGTATGAGTACGAGAAAAGACAGTTTTTATTATTTGGACTATCATGAGGGCAGCCGGCTTTATATTATGTACAGGCAGCCGACTGCGCTTTTAAACCATATGAAAGGCTATGTTCTGGGCATCGCGCTGATATCGGGCATCCTGACGGTCTTTGCCTGTCTGCTTTTATCCTATTATGTCAGCCGTTTGATTTACAAACCGATTCAACGGATGCAGTATGCCATTGGGGAAATCAAAGAGGGAAATTATGACATCCATATTGAAGTAAGCGGCGAGGATGAACTGGGGCAGCTTTCGGAAAGTTTTAACGCTATGTCGAAGCATCTTGCGGATAATACCAAGCGGCTTATCCAGCGGGAGAGGGAACTTAGCAGCGCCAATATTAAAATGATGCAGGCGCAGTTAAATCCGCATTTTTTGTATAATACATTAGATACAATGAAATGGATTGCGAAAGCAAACGGTTTGCAGGAAATAGTCTCCCTTTCTTCCAATCTGGCGCAGATTCTGCGTATGAGCATTTCGGCAAGACCGGCAATCCGCCTGTCAGAAGAGATTGCGCTGGTAACGGCGTATACGGAGATACAGGAAATCCGTTTCGAGGATAAATTTGAATTGATAGTGGATGTGCCGGAGCTGTTGATGGATTGTATGGTTCCCAAATTGATATTGCAGCCGATTGTGGAAAATTCCATTATTCATGGATTTGCGGAGCGGGAAAAGGGAACGGTGCGGATATCGGCTTATGAAGCGGGAGAAAATAAGTTTCAGATTGTCGTGCAGGATGACGGCGTGGGAATGCCGCAGGATAAGGTGGAGCAGCTTAACTGTGGGAAACTGCTTCCGCATGAAGAAGAGTCCGGACATGCGAGTATTGGTTTTTACAATGTGAATGCGATTATCAGGCTGCATTACGGGGAGCAGTATGGTCTTTATGCGGAATCGAAAATGGGCGCTGGCACGAGGGTTTATATAACGCTTCCTATTGAAAGGGGATTATGATGTATAAAGTAGTAGTGGTGGAAGATGAAAAGCGCGTCCGTCAGGGTATTGTGATGGGTACGGACTGGTCAAAAATTAACTGTATCGTGATGGGGGAGGCTTCAAACGGCGAGGAGGGCATTGAAATCATCCGTAAATGCAGGCCGGATATTGTGATTACGGATATCCGGATGCCGAAGATGACAGGCCTTGAGATGATTCAGAAAGTACAGGAGTATGAATTACAGCCCTTTGTTATCTTTCTGACAGCCTATGATGATTTTGCCTATGCGCAGCAGGCGCTTAAATTAGGGGCGGTGGATTATCTGCTAAAGCCCTTTAAAGACGGAGAATTGGAGGATGCGGTTTCGCATGTCATTACGAAAAATAAGAAAGAGGAAAAGAGAAGAGAGCAGCAGGATAATGAAATTCCGGACGAACTTAGGGGAGAACTCCGTGGCGAGCTTCGCCTGGACAGGGGCGATAAGAGTAAATACATTATGAACGCCATCGCTTATGTGGAGGAAAATTATGCCAATCCTAGCATTTCCGTGGGCGCTGTGGCGGAAAGCCTGGGTATCAGCGAGGGGCATTTAAGTTTTCTCTTCCGAAAAGAAACGGATTCTACTTTGATGTCATATGTGACAAAGTGTCGGATGCGCGCTGCCATGAATATGTTAAAAAATTATCAATATAAGGTCTATGAAGTAGCGGAACAGGTTGGCTACCGCGATATTACCTATTTCAGTAAAACCTTTAAAAAGTGCGTGGGCATATCCCCGTCGGAATATCAGAACCGGTATAGCCCGG
Source organism: Bacillus sp. (in: firmicutes) (assembly GCA_023666125.1). Lineage (GTDB taxonomy): Bacteria > Bacillota > Clostridia > Lachnospirales > Lachnospiraceae > UBA3282. The sequence goes on from JAMPCN010000064.1 coordinate 9,708, forward strand.
AGTGATTTTGGTAATATTTTGTAAAAAAATGTTGGAATTGTTAAACATATAAGTGTATTGTCCAGTATACTTTTTTGTGCATTTTGTATATAATTTTATTAGCGGTGAAATAAAAGTTGCAGTATTTCACTGATATATGGCGGAGGATAACCCCATATGATAAATATGCAGCGAGAAGAATAAGGAGGAAGAAATTTATGAGAAAGAATGTCATGAAAAAAGTGTCAGCAGCGATTCTGGCAGCAGCAATGACGTTATCATTGGTCGGCTGCGGCAATTCCGGAAGCTCAACCGGCGCTGATGCAAGCGCGTCACAGGCTGACACGTCGGCAGCAAGCACGGACCAGACGGCGGCTGCGGACACGACACAGGCAAGTGATGCCACAGGAGGAGACGCGTCCGGTATGGATGAGTTGATTGCGGCGGCACAGGCAGAAGGTTCCCTGACAGTATATGGTTCCTGCGAAGAAGCATACCTTTCTGCAGCTTGTCAGAAATTTGAAGAACTGTACGGCATCAAAGTCGCTTATCAGAGACTTTCTACAGGTGAAGTGTATACGAAGATTGAAGAGGAGGCCGGAAATCCGTCCGGAGACGTATGGTTCGGCGGTACAACCGACCCTTACAATGAGGCGGTGGCAGCAGGCTTGTTAGAGCCTTATGCAGCGCAGAACGCTTCCCATCTGATTAGCGATGCTTATAAGGATGCAGACGGCAACTGGTATGGCATTTACAAAGGTATTCTTGGATTCATGGTAAATAAAGAGGAACTTGACCGTTTAGGTCTGGATGTTCCGCAGGATTGGGATGACTTGTTAAAACCGGAATATGAAGGCTTGATTGGTATGTCCAATCCGTCTACGGCAGGTACCGCAAAACTCGTTATCAACACGATGGTTCAGACAAAAGGACATGACGAGGCAATGAAGTACTTCCAGGAACTGGACAAAAACGTATATCAGTACACTAAGAGCGGTTCCGGTCCCTCTAAGATGGTAGGCCCCGGCGAATGTGTTATCGGTATCGGATTCTTACATGACGGCATTACACAGATTCTTTCCGGTTATGATAACATAGAACTGGTAATCCCTGCATCGGGAACAAGCTTTGAAATTGGCGCAACAGCTATTTTCAAAGGCTGCAAAAACCCGAATGCGGCAAAACTCTGGATTGAGTACGCTCTTTCCCCTGACTGCGTAGATATTGCAAAAGAGAATGAATCTTATCAGTTCCTTGTAATTGACAACGCAACACAGCCGGAAGAGGCAACACAGTTCGGTTTGGACCCTGACAACGTAATCGACTATGATTTTGAGGATGCAAAACAAAATACCGCAACTTACGTGGAAGACTTCTTTGCAGCGGTAACAAACGGTTCTGCAGATTCTGCCGACAGCAGCAGATTCCTGACAGAATAATAGGCAGTATGTTTTATGAGGCGGGAGATGGCATTCGTGCCATCTCCCGTCTTAGCATAAGAAAGGAGGTATTTGGGGATGGCAAAAAGCAAGAGTGCGCAGTTGGACCGTAAGAAATTATTTTCCGACCCGGTTACAATGGGGATGATTGTTATACTTCTTGTTTTTCTTGTTTTGTTTATCTGTTATCCGCTATTTGTATTATTGATAGACAGCGTCTATACGGAGGGGCAGGTAACGCTTGGCGTTTTTCAGCGTGTGCTGAATATGCAGCGGTTCCGCACCGCATTTGGCAATACGGTAGTATTGGGATTTTTGACAAGTATTTTATCCACTCTGATAGGCTTGTTGTTTGCCTATGTGGATGTTTATGTAAAAGTAAGAAGCAAGGTGGTAGAACGTCTGTTTCAGGTGGTATCTTTGCTGCCCGTCGTTTCACCGCCCTTTGTTTTATCTTTATCGACAATCATGTTGTTTGGACGAAGCGGTATCATCACCCGTTCGTTATTACATATTTATGATTCCAACGTATATGGTTTAAAGGGCATTGTAGTGGTACAGACGCTTACCTTTTTCCCTGTATGTTATATGATGTTAAAAGGACTTTTGAAAAATATCGACCCGTCGTTAGAGGAGGCGGCAAGAGATATTGGCGCTTCCCGGATGAAAGTATTTTCCACGGTGACGCTGCCCCTGCTCTTACCGGGGCTTGGCAACGCTTTTTTAGTTACGTTTATCGAATCCGTGGCAGACTTTGCCAATCCGATGCTAATCGGCGGCGATTATGATACACTGGCAACGACTATTTATTTACAGGTAACCGGTTCTTATGACTCCACCGGTGCGGCGGCAATGTCGGTAGTGCTGTTGTCGCTTACGCTGATACTGTTTTTTATCCAGAAATATTATCTGGAAAAGAAAACCGCGGCAACCTTAACCGGTAAGGCGTCCAGAGCCAGAATGCTGATTGAGGAAAAAAGCGTGACGATACCGCTGACGATTATCTGCTCTTTGGTAGCGGCATTTGTTATTATCATGTATATCATGATTCCGTTTGGCGCGCTGTTTAAGCTGTGGGGGCGTGATTATTCGCTTTCCTTAAAATGGTTTGAGTACTTATTTAAATACAGCGGATTTAAGGCGTTTAAGGATTCGTTTCTGCTCTCCATTATCGCCGCGCCCATTACGGCGTTATTATCCATGATTATTTCTTATCTGGTCGTAAAGAAGAAATTTAAGTCTAAAGGCTTTATCGAGTTCGTATCCATGCTGGCGATGGCGGTTCCCGGAACGGTGCTGGGTATCGGTTATATCCGCGGCTATGCCAACGGTATTTTCCATACGGGCATTATGAGCGGCCTGTACGGAACCGGCTTGATACTGATTATCGTATTTATCATCCGCAGCCTTCCGGTCGGAACAAGAAGCGGTATCTCCGCTTTGCAGCAGATTGATAAGTCAATCGAGGAATCGGCTTATAATCTGGGCGCAGGAAGCGGCAAGGTATTTATGACGGTAACGCTGCCGTTAATTAAGGATTCTTTCTTTAGCGGTCTTGTAACCTCTTTTGTCAGGAGCATTACGGCAATCAGCGCGATTATTCTGCTGGTAACGCCGCAGTTTTTACTGATTACCTGTCAGATTAACGAGTTTGCGGAGAAAGGATATTATGGCGTGGCATGCGCGTATGCAACCATTTTGATTTTAATTGTTTATATCTCGGTACTGCTGATGAATCTGTTTATCCGTTTCTTTGGAACGAGCAAGAAGATTAAGGAGGAAAAATAATATGGCAGAATCAAAAGGAATCCGTCTGGAGCATATTTCAAAAATATATCAGGACCCGAAAACAGGAAAAGACTTCAAAGCCGTAGACGATACAAACCTTGTCATCGAACCCGGCAGCTTTGTAACGCTTCTTGGCCCGTCGGGCTGCGGTAAGACAACGACGTTGAGAATGATAGCGGGCTTTGAAAGCCCGGATGAGGGGGAAATTTATATTGGAGACGAGGCGGTCAATGAACTGACGCCCAATAAACGCGATACCGCCATGGTATTTCAAAGCTACGCGTTATTTCCGCACTATAATGTATTCGATAATGTGGCATATGGCTTAAAACTGCGTAAAATGGATAATAACACGATTCGTGAAAAAGTCATGTCTATTCTGGAACTGGTGGAATTAGGCGGTATGGAGGGGCGTATGACGAACCAGCTTTCCGGCGGGCAACAGCAGAGAGTCGCGCTTGCCAGGGCGCTTGTCGTAGAACCCAGCGTGCTGCTGTTTGACGAGCCGTTATCCAATCTGGATGCGAAGCTTCGTGTGTCCATGCGTACCGAAATCCGTAATATCCAGCAGAGAGTCGGCATTACCGCGGTATATGTAACGCATGACCAGAGCGAGGCTATGGCGCTTTCCGACCGGATTATCATTATGAATAAAGGCGTGGTAGCGCAGATTGGAACGCCGCAGGAGATTTACTACCGTCCGCATGATGCTTTTGTGGCGAACTTTATCGGCGAGGCGAATTTCTTAAAAGGACAGTTGATATCCAAAGATGGGAATAAAGGCGTTATGAATATCAACGACTGTAAGGTGGATGTTGAGAATGTGGAAAATTTTGCAGTGAATGATAATTGTGTGCTTGTACTGCGTCCGGAGTCGGCAGTATTGGCTGCGGAGGGACAGATACCCTGTCAGGTGACGATGAGCTGCTTTATGGGTTCCTACCAGCATTATCATGTAAAAGTAGGAGATTCCACCGTGCAGATTATGGACTTTAATCCGAAGCACAAACGGATTTTTCATGTCGGGGAAAATGCGTTTATCAAATTTGACGCTTGTGACAGCCATATCCTGGCTGAAAATTAGAACTTAGAGGGGGCGGCGGTATGCAGGGATTTCTCATGGCAGGCAGCGCGGAAACCGAAATATTATTGGCTTTATCCATCATACTTTTTGCCGGTTTTATTATGACAAGGCTCACAAATACCCTGAATCTTCCCAAGGTCAGCGGTTATATTTTGGCGGGCATTTTAATAGGTCCCTGCGGGCTTGATATGATACCTCAGGATATGATAAACGATATGGGGTTTATCAGCGATTTGGCGCTGGCGTTTATTGCTTTCGGCGTAGGAAAATTTTTCAAAAAGGAAGTGATTGTAAAGACCGGGAGCAAAGTGTTGATAGTCACGTTTTTTGAGGCATTGACGGCGGGGGTTTTGGTTACGCTGTTTTCCCGCATGGTTTTCGGGCTGGATTTGGATTTTGCCCTGATTCTGGGCGCAATAGCGACGGCAACGGCGCCGGCAAGCACAATGATGACGATTAACCAGTATAAAGCAAAGGGCGAATTTGTCAATACGCTGCTGCAGATTGTGGCATTGGATGATGTGGTCTGTCTGCTGACATTCAGTATCGTATCGGCGGTTGCCGGGGCTGCCGACGGCGGCGCGCTGACGGCAGGGGAAATTATGCTGCCGCTTGTCTATAATATTTTTGCACTGTTGTTAGGATTTTTCTGCGGTTATTTTTTGAGCAGACTCTTAATCCCTACAAGGAGCAAGGATAACAGGCTGATTCTTGCCATCGCCATGCTGACCGGCATTTCGGGAATCTGCACCGCGCTGGATATTTCTCCATTACTTTCCTGTATGGTATTTGGCATGTCCTACATAAACTTAACGAGGGATAAAAAGCTTTACAGACAGCTTAACAACTTTTCACCGCCCGTCATGTCGCTGTTTTTCATTGTTTCCGGTATGAAACTGGATATTAATGCGTTGAAAACGGTAGGCGTGATTGGCATTGCCTATTTTACGGTGCGTATTATCGGAAAATATGTGGGAACCTATGTCGGCTGCCTTGTTACCGGCATGAGCAAAGAAGCGCGAAATTACATGGGTCTGGCGTTAGTGCCGCAGGCTGGCGTGGCGATTGGTCTTGCCTTTTTGGGAGAGCGGCTTCTGCCCGGTGAGCGCGGACAGCTTCTTCTTACCATTATCCTTTCCTCCTCTGTTTTATACGAGATGGTGGGTCCGGTCTGCGCGAAACTGGCGTTGATTTTTTCCGGCTGCATTTCCCCCGAAAAGGTGGCGGAAGTGGAAGCGGATGTCACAGCGGGAGAGCAGATGGCGGTCGATTTGCTGACCGGAGGCATGGAGGCACATGAAGAAACCGGCGAAAGCGCGCTTATGGGAACGGACAGTATGGATATGGAAAGCATGGATACGGAAAGTATGGGTGCGGAAACAGATGATAGAGAAAAGGGCGGCGAACCGAAAGACGCCATAGAGGGAGATAAGGATGGCGCTTCTAAACCGGAAGAGGAAGTGTCTTTGGTGGAACATTTGGAAGAACTCGAAATGGGCGTGGAGAATCAGGAGACTTTCGATATTGAAAAGGAGGTTGCGCCGGATAAAAAGGAGACAGTTCCCGAAAAGAAAACGCATGATAACAAGTCTGTTAAGCATAAAAAGAAGAAATCTAGGAGAAAGCGGTAGGGGGAAATCCTGCAATGACGGAAAAAAAGACGATAAATGGAGCAGATGCGGCAGGAACAGTATCTATAAAAGAATTATTATACGCAACAGGCAACGGTGCGAAACTGGCGGCTATGCGGACGCGTTTAGAGCCGCTTGGCCTTAGGGTAACAGGATTGCGGGATGTCATGAATGAAAATCATGACATTGCAGAGCGGATAAAGAATCTGCATATAGAAGAAGATGGGAATACGCCGCTGGAAAATGCCGAAAAGAAAGCATCAGCATATTATCAGATATTAAAAAGAGCGTTGTTTTCCTGTGATTCAGGATTGTACATAGAAAATATACCGGATGATGAACAGCCCGGCGTCCATGTTAGGACAGTTCATGGGAAGTATTTAAGCGACGAAGAAATGCTGGAATATTATAGGGAGCTTGCGAAAAAATACGGTGATTTAAAAGCGCGCTACCGAAACGCCATCTGTTTTATAGAGGATGAGGCGCATATTTACAGCGCGATGGAAGAAAATATGGCGAGCGAGCCGTTTCTTATCACATCGAAGCCGCATAAAAACGGCATTATGGCAAAGGGCTTTCCGTTGGATTGTCTTTCTATTAATATCAAGACAGGAAAATACTATTACGATTCGGATGAGGACGAATTGGAACAGCTTGCGGTAGAGGATGGGTTTTTGGAGTTTTTTCAGAAATGTTTATGTATATAGGATAACTGAAAATTATTTCTATGATTAAGTTATAAATTTTATTGACAGACACATAATAGTAACATATAATAATTGCACAATAAATTGAACAAATACTTGTACAATGAGGAGGCGATATTATGTTGGCAGTAAACTATTCTACCATTAGAAATAACTTAAAAACATACTGTGATAAAGCAACGGATAATAATGAAACTGTGATTGTCACGCGTAAAGATGAAAAGAATGTCGTTATATTAAGTTTAGAGAAATACAATCAAATAATGAAAACGGCACAAAATGCAGAGTATCTTGCTATGATTGACAGAGGGATAGCGCAGCTATCTTCCGGGAAAGGACAGCAGCACGAACTGATAGAGGTGGAAGATAATGAATAAATTGTGGTCTGACCGTGCATGGGATGACTATATATATTGGCAGATGCAGGATAAAAAGACGTTAAAAAAGATAAATGAATTGGTAAAAGATATTGAACGTAACGGCTTATCTGAGGGAATTGGGAAACCGGAGCCGTTGAAGCATCGAAAAGCATGGAGCAGGCGGATAGATAAGGAAAACAGATTGGTGTATAATATAGATGAACATGGAAACTTGTGGATAATCGCATGTAAAGGACATTATGAGGATTGAGGAGGCATTTTACCTGCTCTCCTCCATCCACACCCGCATCTGGTTCTCACCGCGGTTGCCCCATGTGTAATAGGGAACTGCTACGGCTTTGCAAGGCTTTTCGTTAGGAACCTCATCAGAATCAAAATACAGTTTGTTTTTGTTGGTATCTTCTCTGCGATATGCGTCTGCTGTTATAGTCACACATCCATTTAAAAGGCTTTCCTCATAATCTGACACGACAAGGTTTCCATTTTGTTTTAAGGAAAGCGATAAGATATCATTTTCATTATCCACGCCCTCAAAACAATATACAAGCGGACCGCGTCGTATCGCCGTTTTACCGGTCAGCTTCGGTACTTTGGAAGAAGCATACTGGAAACGGGGCGTATCGTCTAAGGTCAGTTTCAGGGTATCGCCGTCCGCTGCTGTGATATAGAGATACCCTTTTTGAGGGGTGCAATCCAGAATTTCATTGTTTTTACACATCTGCCATGTTTTACTCCATGCAGGAATCCTGACGGCGAGTTTTCCGCCTTTTTCTATCTGATAAGTAATGGTAAAGTCATAGGGATAGCCGGTTTTGCAGGTGAATTTCATGCCGTTTTTTAGGACTACTTCGCCGTCCGCAAACATATGGCAGAATGCCGTATCGCTGTTTTCCCCATAAGCATATTTTCCAAAAGAGGAGATAAGACGTGCCACGTTTGGCGGGCAGCAGGCGCAGGCATACCATTTCGGGCGCACAGGCAGGTCGTGTTTGTGGGTTACGGCGACGCCGGAAATACCCGGAATCACTTCTAACGGGTTCACATAGAAGAAACGTCTGCCGTCCAGCTGCATCCCTGCAAGCACGGTATTGTAAAAGGCGCGTTCACAGATGTCGCCGTATTCGCCGTCCACCTCATTTTCCAGCATCCGGGAGGCAAAGAACATCAGACCGATAGAAGCGCAGGTTTCGGCATAGGCGGTATCGTTCGGCAGGTCATAATCGACGGTAAAAGCCTCGCCGATTCCGGTAGAGCCGATTCCGCCGGTCAGATACATACGCCGTTTCGTAATGCTTTCCCATAGTTTACGACAGGCGTTTAACAGGCTGGCATCATCCGTGGAAGAGGCGAGGTCAGCCATAGCCGTGTAGAGATAGACCGCGCGCACGGCATGACCGACGGCGTCTTTTTGCTCGAGGAGAGGCCTAGACGCCTGTAGATAGTCCGTATCGGATGGGTCTGCGTTCCATACGCTCCAGCCGCGTTTTTCTTTTTCTTCCTCATAGAAATGAGGATTTACGCCGCGTGTGTTGATAAAGTGTTCGGCAAGTTCCAGACAGTGCCTGTTATTCGTGAGACGGTACATTTTAAGCAGAGCCAGTTCCACTTCAGGATGCCCCGGACAGCCCTCATGCCCTTCGGTAATAAAGTGATGGTAAATATGTTCCGCGTTTTTTTGCATAACCTGCAGCAGTTTCTCTTTTCCGACCGCCTCATAATAGGCGCACGCCGCTTCCATCATATGGCCGGAGCAGTACAGTTCATGCCCCTCCTGTAGATTTGTCCAGCGTTTATCTTTATCTTTAATCGTATAATAAGTGTTCAGATAACCGTCGGCATCCTGCGCGTCGGCAATGATGTCGATTAACTGGTCTACCGTTTTTTCCAGTTCTTTATCCGGGAAAAGAGAAAGGGAATACGCCGCCGCCTCAATCCATTTAGCGGCGTCGCTGTCCTGAAAGACCATGCCGTAAAAACCGTCGCCGGTATCTTCACCGCGGATGGCGCGACCGGCATTGATAAAATTCTGGACAACATGGCTTTTTTCGGTATCGGGCGCTTGGTCGCAAAGAACGCTGTACTGATAGGGAATAACTACGTCTTTGATAAGACGCTGGTATCTGCCGATAAAGCCTCCGGCTTTGTAGGATTTGATAGAGGTCTGGTTTTGTATTTTCATAGGGGATTCCTTTCGTAGCTGTTGTTTCGTTTCCTTTTAGGAATATTATAAACGGAACAGGCAAAAAAGGATAGAGAAAAATTCATATACAGAAATTAAATTTCAGTTACCATATGTTTTGGAGACGGCAGGACAGTCATAAATCCCTTGTCGGTACGCTTTCGTTTTTTAAGAACCTCCGTGGGATTCATGTCTATCCTACCGGCTCTAAATTGGAACGATAACTGAAAATCAATTTCCGCGAAATTCATACAAAATATAGTGACAAATCAAACAAATAATGGTAGAATAACTCAAAAGCATAT
>JAMPCN010000065.1 GCA_023666125.1 Bacillus sp. (in: firmicutes)
ACAGACTTCAGAACGTATTCTTGATTTCGCTACGGCGCTGACAGGCGGAGACCCGAGCAAGATTGAAGAAATGCGTGAGGCTTTCAAGAAAGGCTACAAACAGGCTGAGAAGACATGGGGCGGCGAACTGCCGGATATTTCCAAGAGAACATATGACGCCGTTATGCAGGGTTTCGATAAGATGGCTGAAGAAGCGGGACTTACAACCAACAACTAAGCAAGAATGAACAGCAAATAAAAACTCTCAATCCGGTTTTCGGATTGAGAGTTTTTTAATCTAATGCGGAATAGAGAATATTCCGAATCTTTCTCGTATATACGGTAGTGCCGCTGTTGGTTTTCTGCTGCATCATAAGCAGTGTCAGATGATGGGCGGGGTCGTTTGTCATATAAGGTCCCAGCCAGCCGTCCCAGCCATATTCCCCCTGGCTGCCCAAAGAGACTGCCGCGCCGGGGTCCATCATAATACGCAGTAAGTTGGCATAAGTATAACCGGGTAGATTTTCCCATTGCCAGACATAGGGCTGCTGCGAGGGCGTTAAGTGGGCGCCGGTCATAAATTCCACGGTCTTGGGAGATAAAAGTTTTTGTCCTGCATAAGAGCCTTTATTTAACAGCATCTGCGTAAAGGCGGCATAGTCTTCTATTGTAGAGACAAGCCCTGCGCCGCCCGATTCAAATGCGGGAGCAATTTCCATGCGGTTCTGGATGCCAAGATGCGGCGTATGATATTCCTGTAATTTTCCGTCGTTTTCCTCATAGACTTTGGCGAGCCGGTTTTGTTTTTCCTGCGGAACATAAAATGCGGTATCTTTCATGCCGAGCGGTTCAAAAATCTTCTGCGCTAAAAACGCACCGAATTTCATGCCGGAAACCACTTCTATGACGGCGCCGAGAACGTCCGCCGACATGCCGTACTGCCATCTTTCGCCGGGATGAAAGGCAAGGGGGATTTCCCCCAGACGGTTCATAATTTCTACGGTGGCAAGCGGATGGTCCGAAGTCAGGGTATTGATGATTTCTTCCATTAAGACGCCCGTTCTGACTTCTGCCATACTATTTTCTCCCGGATATACGAGTCCGGAAGTCATATTCAGTAAATCCTGTATCGTAACGGGGCGGGCGGCGGGAATCATTTTGCCGTTTTCAAAAATATGCTGGTTTCTAAAACCGGGCAGGTATTGGGAAACAGGGTCTAATAAATCGAGCTTTCCCTCTTCCAATAACATCATGACGGCTGCGGCCGTGACCGGCTTTGACATGGAATAGAGCCGGAAAATCGTGTCCTTTGTCATCGGCAGTTTATTTTCCATATCGCGGTATCCGGCTTCATAATAGCACTGCTGTTCGCCGTTTTGGATAACCATACAGGTAACGCCGGAGACAAAATGCTTTGCCGCCATTTCCTGAAGTATCGTCTGTATCTGCGTTAGTTTTTTCTGATTCATGATTCTCTTCCTCCATTAAATTCATTATACATTGACAAACTTTCATAGATTGTATAAAATTAAGTACAATCTAATTTTTGCATACTGTATACAAGAATCATATTTATTCGTATATTTAGGAAAGGCATGATGATTCATATGGAGCAGATTCAGAAAAAGGCATACGCCAAAATCAATTTGGGCCTGGATGTATTGCGAAAAAGAGCGGACGGCTATCATGAAGTCAAGATGATTATGCAGACCGTTGATATTTATGATACGCTGACGTTCACCCTGAAAAAAGAGCCGGGGATTTTCTTAAAAACAGATAAAGAGGAATTATCTGCGGGAACGGATAATCTCATCTATAAGGCGGCATCATGCCTGATGAAAGAGGCGGGCATTACAAAAGGAGTGGAGATTGCACTGCAAAAAAGAATCCCGATTGCCGCGGGAATGGCGGGCGGCAGTACGGATGCCGCAGCGACGCTTATAGGATTAAACGAACTGTTCGAGATTGGTTTTTCGCTGGAAAAATTGCAAAAAACGGGCGTTACGTTAGGCGCGGATATTCCGTACTGTTTAATGGGAGGCTGCGCCTTATCGGAGGGAATCGGGGAGGTTTTGACGAAACTTCCGCCGCCGCCGCCGTGTATTTTAGTGATTGCCAAACCCGATATTAATGTTGCCACGAAATTTGTATATGAAAATCTGCATGTGGAAAGCCTATCGTTCCATCCGGATATCGACGGCATGGCGGGGGCGATTAAGGACGGAAACTTAAAAGGCATTACGGACAGGCTGGGCAATGTGTTGGAGACGGTTACGGTACGGGAATATCCCGTGATTGACGGCATAAAGGAACTGATGAAAAACGCCGGCGCCGAAAATGCGCTGATGAGCGGCAGCGGTCCTACGGTTTTCGGTATCTTTACAAAAGAGGAAAACGCAAAACGGACGGCGGCGCAGATAAAGGAAAGAGGGCTGGCGAAAGAAGTTTTTGTGAGCGGATTTCATGTGTAAAGAAGGGAGGCTTATAGAATGCAGCTGCAGACAAATATTGATGAATTTCTTCCTTTGCGGGATGTGGTTTTTAATACGCTGCGAAAGGCGATTTTGACCGGGGAGTTAAAACCGGGCGAGCGGCTGATGGAAATACATCTTGCCAATCAGCTTGGCGTCAGCAGGACGCCTATTAGAGAGGCCATCCGTAAACTGGAGCTGGAGGGTCTTGTCATTATGATTCCGAGACGCGGCGCCGAGGTGGCGCAGATTACGGAGAAAAGCTTAAAAGACGTATTGGAGGTCAGAAGGGCTTTGGATGCGCTCTGCGCGGAACTTGCCTGCGACAGAATTACCGAGGAGGGGAAAAGGCAGCTTCAAAAAGCCTGCAATGAATTTGAAAAGGCAACGGTTACAAAGGATGCGACGATAATAGCGCAGGCCGATGTGGCGCTGCATGACATCATTGTGGCGGCGACGGGTAACGAGAGGCTGATACAGCTTGTTAATAATTTATCGGAGCAGATGTACCGATACCGTTTTGAATATATTAAAGACGAAGATAAGCATAATCATCTGGTGAAAGAGCATAGGATGATTTATGACAGCATTGTCCGTCATGATAAAGAGGGAGCGGCCAGGGCGGCTAAACTCCATATTGATAATCAGGAAAAATCGATTATCAGACAGATACGGATGGAAAGAGAAAAATAGAATATTACGTATCAAAACGGGAATACTCCTTGCAAACCGGAAAAATTCCGGACAATAGGCGTTCGGAGGTAAGGAGTAGAAATGAAACGAAATATATTTTCCCGTATCAGAAAGATGGCGGCAGGTATGGCGGCGGGTGCGCTGGCGTTAATATGGTGGGCTGTGCTTTACCCGGAACTGTGTTTCCCGCAGGATACCTACGACGTCATATATGATGAGACTAAGACAGAAGAAGTCTGTGAAGAGGAATTGTTCCGCCAACTGATGAAGGCGGGCGGAGAAGAGATTGTCATAGAAAGCAGACTGTGGGAATGGATGAAAAAAAGGAGTCTGAGTGTGAAATGAAAGAAAAAGAGTCGCTTTGCAATGCGCCGATTGGCGTTTTTGATTCGGGCGTCGGCGGCCTGACGGTAGCGAGAGAGATTATGCGGCAGCTACCGAATGAAAGGATAGTTTATTTTGGCGATACGGCGAGGGTTCCCTATGGAAGTAAATCCCCGGAAACCATTACCCGATTTTCCAGACAGATTGCAAGGTTTTTGCAGACACAGCATGTAAAGGCGATAGTGATTGCCTGCAATTCGGCGACCGCCTGTGCGCTGGACGCGTTGGAGGAGGAATCGGAACTGCCGATTATCGACGTGGTACGGCCCGGCGCCAAAACGGCCATAGAGGCGACCCATAACGGAAAAATCGGCGTTATCGCGACGGAGGCGACCATTAAAAGCGGCATATATAAAAGATACATAGAAGAAAATGACAGCAGTGTCAGCGTCATTGGAAAAGCCTGTCCGCTCTTTGTGCCGCTTGTGGAAGAGGGATTGTGGGAAGACCCTGTTACGGATGAGATAGCAAGAAGGTATTTGACGGAATTAATCGATATCGACATCGATACGCTGATTTTAGGATGCACCCATTATCCGCTGATACGTTCCACTCTCGGACGGGTTATGGGCGATAAAGTGACTTTGGTTAATCCGGCATATGAAACGGCGCATGCGCTGAAAGATTTATTGGAAAGAGAAGGGATGGAGAGTGAAAAAAGACCGGAACTTGGCACGGAATTGTATCGTTTCTTTGTCAGTGACGCGGCGGATAAGTTCCAGAAATTTGCCAATTCCATTATTCCGTACGGGATTCTTTCCGCGAAAACCATCAATATTGAGGAATTTTAGTGAAAGGCATGGGTTAGCAAGGTGACAAAAGACGTATGGCTGTCAATACAGGGAACGCAGTTTCAAAACGGGGAGGAAATGGAGACGGATATCCAAACTATGGTATCCGGAACCTATTATGAAAAAGGCGGCAGACACTATGTTGTCTATGAGGAGAGTATAGAGGGAGTGCAAAAACCCGTAATGAGCAGATTAAAATTCGGGGAGCATTTCTTGGAGCTTTCCAGAAACGGCTCTTTGTGTATGCGGATGGTATTTGAGGAAAATAAGAAGCATATGACGGATTATCATACGCCGTATGGGGATATTCTGCTCGGCATTGATACGAAGAAAATCAACATGATAAATACGGATGACGAGATTACGATTCAGGCGGATTATCTGTTAGAACAAAATAATGAGTACCTTGCAAAGCGCAGGATACTCATTACAATTCGCAGTTCTATTTAATAGGGGTTGCACCGGCTTTTTCCTGCGCTTTTTCCAATGCGCGTTTGAAGAAGCCTTTTTTCTTGGCTTCCACCGGGGCAAGTTTGCCGTGAAGCCCTTTGACATCGGTTATATAGATGCCGCTGACAACGGCTTTTACTTCTTTTTTGATAGGAATGGAATCAAAAATCTTTTCATCGGAGATTAACGTCATAATCTGGGGGCCGACCTTGGCTTTTACGACGGGGAGCTTGGAATTGCGCAAAAGCTTGGGGGTCTGTTCAATCACCATCTGCGGCAGTCCGGAATCTTTTATCTTCATCCGTTTTTTATCAATAATCAGCATGGAAACGGTCTGTTTCATAGCGTCTATCTGCGCCTGCTGCGCATTCTGTTTCTTTTGCATATTCCGTCCTAAAAAATATAAAGCGACTACGGCGATAATAAGAACGGCTAAAATGCACAATAATACGATTGACCATGTACTCATGAGAATACCTCCGAAATTTTCTTGATGACTTACTTTGGTAACAAATATTTTAGCATTGATTTTCACATTAAGCAAGATTTCTTATGGATTTTGAAAAGAAACTATGATATATTTTAGTATGGTAAATGTGAAACGGAGGATTATCATGAAAAAGAGAATAACGCTGCTTATGGCGGCGACGTTTATAGCGGGCATCTTATCCGCCTGCGGAAAAGATGTGGAATATATAAGTCAAATAAAAGCATCTGATTATGTGACGCTTGGAACGTATAAAGGCATTGAGATAACGGTATCAGACCCCGAAATTGTGACGCAAAAGAACATGGCGGATTCGATAGCCGATTTGGAACTTATGAATGGAATAACGGTTCCGGTGACGGACAGGACATTGGTGGAAGAGGGCGATACGGTGAATATCGACTATGCCGGCTACCGTGACGGCGTTGCTTTTGAGGGCGGCACGGCGGCAGGACAGGATTTAACAATCGGTTCGGGCAGTTTTATACCGGGTTTTGAGGATGGGTTAATCGGTAAAAAAGTCGGCGAGACAGTCTCGCTGGATTTGACATTCCCGGAAAACTACCGCAATACGGAAATGGCAGGGGCGGCAGTGACATTCGAGGTGACAATCAACAGTATTTCCATTATAGAGCCGCAGGAGCTGACCGATGACTTTATCAAAGAACTGACGCAGGAAGAATATGTGACGGTAGAGGATTTTGAGAGCTATCTCTATGATTATTTTTATGTAAATGCGGCAAGCGCCTATGAAACGGAAGTGACAGGAAAAATCGCGCAGACGGTTATGGCGGGCTGTATCTTTGAAACGCCGCCTGAAGAAATGGTAGAACGTTATTGCAATATGCAGATTGAGGATATGACGAACCGATTAGCGGAGTACGGCGTGGACTTAAATACTTATATGCAGGCTCAGTATGGTATGGATCCGGATGCCTATATGCAGATGTTTCGGGAGGACGCCGCCAAGGTGGCGCAGCAGTATATTATGTTTCAGGCAATCGCCGACGCCGAGGAATTAAATCTGACAAAAGAGGAGATGGCGCAGGCGATGGAACAGCACGCGTTAAGCTCAGGATATGAGTCCGTAGAGGCGTTTAAGGAAGAAATAGGCGAAGAGATTTTTTACGAATATCAGATGGCGGAAAACGTAATGGATTTTCTGGAAGAGAATGCAGAGATTCATATGGAATAGTGATTATGAATAATAAGGAAAGGTGATATTACAGATGGATTTGACAGATATCAGGGATTTATACCGTAACAGAGAAAATTATATGGATAAGGAAGTAACGGTCGGCGGATGGGTCAGAAGCATCAGGGATTCCAAAACGTTTGGCTTTATTGTGGTAAATGACGGCACTTTTTTTGAGACGCTCCAGATTGTATACAGCGACAGCCTTGTAAACTTTGAGACCATTTCCAAATTGAATGTGGGTTCCGCTATTGTGGCAAGGGGAAAAATTGTGGCGACACCGCAGGCGAAGCAGCCTTTTGAGATGCAGGCGGAAGAGATTATGATAGAGGGCGCGTCCACGGCGGATTATCCGCTGCAGAAAAAACGCCATACCTTTGAATATTTAAGGACAATTTCGCATTTAAGGCCAAGAACGAATACATTTCAGGCGACTTTCCGTGTGCGTTCGCTGATTGCCTATGCCATCCATACTTTTTTCCAGGAGAGAGGCTTTGTCTATGTGCATACGCCGCTTATCACAAGCAGCGACTGTGAGGGCGCGGGCGAGATGTTCCAGGTGACGACGCTTGATTTAGACAATATTCCGAGGAATGAGGACGGCAGCGTTGACTATACGCAGGATTTTTTTGGAAAACCGACGAGTCTTACCGTCAGCGGGCAGCTAAATGTGGAAACGTACGCCTTTGCATTTAAAAACGTATACACATTCGGGCCGACTTTCCGCGCGGAAAACTCCAATACGACAAGACATGCCGCGGAATTTTGGATGATTGAGCCGGAAATCGCTTTTGCCGATTTAACCGACGATATGATGCTGGCGGAGGCGATGTTAAAGCATATTATCCGTTATGTTCTGGAAAACGCGCCGGAGGAAATGAACTTCTTTAACCAGTTTGTCGATAAAGGCCTGATAGAGAGGTTACAGCATGTTCTCAACTCCGATTTTGGACATGTCACCTATACGGAGGCAATTAAGATACTGGAAAAGCATAATGATGAGTTTGAATACAAGGTTTCCTGGGGCTGCGATCTGCAGACAGAGCATGAGCGTTATTTGACGGAACAGGAATTTAAACGCCCCGTATTTGTAACGGATTACCCCAAGGAAATCAAGGCGTTTTATATGAAACTGAACGAGGACGGAAAGACCGTGGCGGCTATGGACTGCCTGGTACCGGGCATTGGCGAGATTATCGGCGGCAGCCAGAGGGAAGACGATTTGGAAACGTTGGAAAAGAGGATGGAAGAACTGCATCTTAATAAAGACGATTACCAGTTCTATCTGGATTTGCGAAAATACGGTTCCGTACGCCATGCGGGCTTTGGTTTAGGATTTGAAAGATGTGTGATGTATTTGACCGGAATGGGGAATATCAGAGATGTTATCCCATTCCCGAGAACGGTAAACAACTGTGAACTGTAGCAAAAAGAGGCACATATGAAAAGACGATTCGGACGGGTTATGAGCGTGCTGGCGGTTCTGGCTTTATTGACGGCTGTCGTAGAGCCGGTGCGTGCTACCACAATTTCTGAACTGCAAAAAGAGAAGAAAGAGAACGAAGCACAACTGAATAGCATCAACAAGGAAATTTCCGGATATAAGGGCGCACAGGCCGATATTGGAGAAGAAATCGAAGAACTGGACGCGGAAATTGTCAGCCTGCTGACAGATATCAATCTGATTAAAGAAGCTATCGCCAACAAGGAAGAAGAAATTGAAGTGACGCAGGCGGACTATGAAGCGGCGGTAGCGGTGAAAGATGAGCAGTATGAGTCGATGAAGATTCGTATTAAGTTTATGTATGAACAGGGAGAAATTTCCTATTTGCAGCTTTTCACGGAATCGTTCGACGTCAGCGACATGGTGAATAAAGCGGAGTATGTCGAGAAACTCTACGAGTATGACAGAAAACTGTTAGAAGAATATCAGATTACGGTTGAGCAGGTCGCTGCGTTACAGGATAAGCTGGAGGAAGAAAAGTCCGAACTGCAGACATCCCAGTATGAACTGGAAGATGAGCAGGCATATGTGGAAGAAGTGCTTGCACAGAAGAAAGAAGAATATGAAAATTATAACGTCATGCTGGCAAAAGCCAAGCAGGAGGCGGCAGTCTATACGACGAAGATAAAGCAGGAAACGGCGCAGATTAAGAAGCTGGAGGAAGAAGAGGCGAAACGGAAAGCCGAAGAAGAAGCGCGAAGGAAAGCAGAGGAGGAAGCACGGCTGGCGGCGCAAAACAGCGGCGGTTCCGGAAGCAGCTCTTCTTCTCAGAATACCGTGACCGCTTCCGGCGGAAGCGCCAAGGGGCGGGATATTGCCAACTTTGCCCTGCAGTATGTCGGTTATCCCTATAGAGCGGGCGGCACGAGCCTGACGGAGGGTGCGGATTGTTCCGGTTTCGTCTGGGCAGTTTATAAATCGTTCGGTTATTCCCTGCCGAGAAGTTCCTATGCGCAGTCCGGCGCGGGAACGGGAGTTTCCTATTCGGAAGCGCAGCCGGGCGATATCATATACTACGGAGGACACGTCGGCATTTATATCGGCAACGGACGCATCGTACATGCCAGTACCGAGCGGACGGGAATCAAGACGGAGTCAGCGACATATCGCAGCATTATTACAGTTAGAAGGATTATTTAAACGCAAGTTGCCAGACTTGCGTTTATGCGTCTTATCTGCTATAATGTCTTGGATTGTACATAAATGACAGACGGTCGATAGAGACCGGATATGATATGGGGAGAATGGAGAGTATTATGAAACAAAAGAAAATAGCAGCAACGGGTTTTGCTTTCATCATGACGCTTGCGTTGACAGGCTGTGGCGATAAGTCGCCTTTGGATGCTAAAAATCCGGTAACGATTGAAGTTTGGAACTACTATAACGGTGACCAGCTCACCGCTTTTGACAGTCTGGTGGAAGAGTTTAACGAGACGGTCGGAAAAGAAAAGGGAATTATTGTCAAAGGCAGCAGCCAGGGTTCCGTGAATGATTTGGAGACTAACGTGCTTGCCGCACTCAAAGGAGAGGTCGGCGCGGCCGAAGTGCCTAATATTTTCATGGCGTATGCGGATACGACATATGCGGCGGATCAGATGGGCGGTATTGTGGATTTAAAGCAGTATTTGAGTGAAGATGAGATTAGCGCGTACATAGACAGCTATATGAGCGAGGGAGATTTTAGCGGAAACGGGGAAATCAAGATTTTCCCGATGGCAAAATCGACAGAAGTATTAGTGCTGAATAAGACGGACTGGGATGAATTTGCAGCGCAGACCGGAGCTGCATATGAAGATTTGGCGGATATGGAGGGGCTGGTGAAAACGGCGCAGTCCTACTATGAGTGGACGGATGCACAGACGCCGGATGTAAGTGAAGACGGAAAAGCGTTATTTGGCAGAGATGCCATGGCGAATTATATGTTAATCGGCAGTATGCAGATGGGAACGGAAATTTTTCAGGTATCGGACGGTAAAATGACGTTGAATTTTGAGAAAGAGACCATAAGAAGACTGTGGGATAATTATTATATTCCTTTTGTGAAGGGCTATTTTGCCGCTACCGGACGATTCCGCAGCGACGATATTAAAACCGGAAACATCATTGCCTTTGTAGGTTCTTCTTCCAGTGCGTCTTTCTTCCCGGACACGGTGAGCCGGAATGATAATGAGAGTTATGCTATCGAGATGGATGTTCTTCCCTGCCCTGCTTTTGCAGGCGGCGGAGCTTATGCGGTGCAGCAGGGAGCGGGAATGGTAGTGACAGAGGGAAGCGAGGCGGAAATATACGCTTCCGTAGAGTTTTTGAAATGGTTTACGGCGGATGAACAGAATATTCTGTTTTCCGTGCAGTCGGGATATCTGCCGGTTACCAAAACAGCCAATGACAAGACCGCCATTTTGGAAAGCGGTGCGGAAATCAGCCAGAATATGGAAAAAATACTTCCGGTGGCTGTAGATATGGTAAATAATAATGTGACTTATACAACGAAAGCTTTTGAGAGCGGAACGCAGGCTCGCAACATTTTAGAGTACGCCATGAGCGATATTGCGGCGCAGGACCGCGCGGTTGTGGCAGAGAAACTGGCTGCCGGACAGAGTCTGGAAGAGGCGAGTGCGGAGTTTTGCACGGATGCATATTTTGATGCATGGTATGAGGAGACATTGCAGAAACTTCAGGCTTTTGAAGGAAAATAGGCAAGGGGGAACATGTGTCGGTGAAGAAAAAGGAAAGAACAATCTTTCGTGAAATCTTAATACCGCTTTTGGCTGTGCTTGCCTTTGAAATGCTGTTTATGGTAGGTTCCATTATATTTGGAGGTGTTGTGGAACAGCTTGATACAAACGCTACGGATATACTTGCTAAACAGACGGAAAACAGGGGAAACGATCTGTTGAGCGAGATGATTGGTAACTGGTCGGGTTTGGAACTGCTGGCGGATGAGATTGATGCGGAGGTACAGAGCAGATTGTCTCAGAGAACGTTAAAGCTGGATGATTTAAAGGAAAACAGCACGGCTTGCGTGACATTATTAAAAGATATCAGTCCTGAATTGATTGATACCATGTATAATAAAAAAATTTCAGGCATTTTTGTAGTCTTTTATACTGACGGGTTAGAGGAAGGCAACCTGCCGAATGCGCTGCCGGGAGTGTATCTGCGGGATTTGGACCCTACGGCAACGCCGTCGGAGAGAAATGCAGATTTATTGTGGGAGCGCGCTCCGGGAGATTTAATCAAATCGGCGTATATCGCTACGGATTCCGGCTGGAAACCTAATTTTTCACAGGCAGATATCGGACAGGATTTCTTTTATAAACCCTATCAGACTGCCTATGAGGATGGATGCAGGTTAAAGGAAAAGGATTATGGCTACTGGACCACGAAAACATACAGTTTGGAGGGAGACAATCGCAGCTCCATCGCTTATTCCATTCCGCTTATTTTGGAGGATGGAACCTTGTATGGTGTGTTAGGCATTGAACTTTTGACGGATTATGTGCAGTCTCTTCTGCCCGATGCGGAACTGTTGGATGACAAGCGGGGAACGTATATTCTGGCTGTAAATGCCGGTGACGATAAGCTTCTGGCGCCGGTTGTGGTCTCGAGCGATACGATGCGGTTACAGCAGGCGCAGGAGCTGCAGTTTGCATTATCGGAAGATAACAGCGGCGCTGAGAGCGCGGATAAAGATTATTTAGGGGCGGCAAAACCGTTAGTAGTGTACAGCAATAATGCGCCTTTCGATTCGGATGAATGGTATCTGTTGGGAGTTGCTTCCAGAAACAATCTGTTTGCCTTTTCCAGACAGATGCAGAGAATGTTGTTTATTTCGATTGTGCTGACTTTCATCATTGGTCTGTTGGGCATTATTTATGCAAGTTTCAGGCTTTCTAAGCCAATCAGAAATTTGTCGGAAGAGGTGGAAAAGGCGCAGCCGGACAATATGCCCGTACTGCCGGCTACCGGTATACGCGAGATTGACCGCTTTGCGGATTCCATTTCCCGTCTGGGACGGGAAGTAGTGGCATCTTCCACCCGATTACTTAGTATTATGGATATGGCGAGTGTGGAGCTTGCGGGGTATGAACTGCAGGAGGAAAACGACGGCGTTTATGTGACGGATAAATATTTCCCGATGCTGGGCGTTTCGGATGTAGATATCCGTAATCTGGCTTTGCAGGAATTTCTCGATTTACAGCAGAAAATTCATCAGTCGTTAGACCATTTTGAGGCGGAGGACGGCAGCATTGTTTACAGTGTGCCGCAGGCGGATGGAAGCCTGCGTTATCTGCGCTTTGAACAGCAGAAAAAAGACGGCCGCCAGGTCGGATTGATAGAGGATGTAACGGTCTCTACCCTTGAAAAAATGCGCATAGAGCGGGAAAGAGACAGCGACGGACTTACCAAACTGTATGCGAGAAGAGGATTCAGGCGGGAGGCGGATAAACTGTTCTTAAAGCCGGAAGTTCTAAAACATGCAGGACTGTTGATGATAGATTTGGATAATTTAAAGACAACCAACGACAGATTCGGACATAACTTCGGAGATTTATATATCCAGACCGCAGGCAGGTGCTTCGTGGAGAATACGCCGGAGAATACTTTATGCGCCAGAATGTCGGGTGATGAGTTTATCCTGCTTTTCTACGGATATAACAGCAGTGATGAGATACGGGAAAAAGTCGCAGCGCTGTATAAAGCGATACATGAGATAGAGTTTGTTCTGCCAAACGGCGATAATATGGGACTTAGCGCCTCCGGAGGCGTGGCGTGGTATCCTGAGGACAGCGGAGAACTGTCGGAACTGATGAAATATGCGGATTTTGCCATGTATCAGGTAAAACGCAGCAAAAAGGGAGAATACCGCGAGTTTGAAGAAAAACTCTACAAGCAGCAGCTATTACAGAATCAGAGTAAACTGGAATTTCACAAGATGTTAGAGACGCGGGATGTAAATTACTTCTTCCAGCCTATTTTTGACAGGGCGACAGGAGCCGTTCATGCGTACGAAGCGTTGATGCGGGCTAATTTCCCTGCGCTGCGCGAGCCGGAGACGGTGCTTGGCATTGCGAAAGAGGAGGAACGTCTGCATGCCATGGAATACATGACTCTGTTCCATGCTTCGGCATGTTATCAGAAATTACTGGAACGCGGCGTTGTGCCGGAAGATGCGCTGCTATTTATCAATTCTATCGCAGGGGAATGTCTGACCAAGAAAGAAAAGAAAGAGTATCATGAACTATACGACGCACTGCACTCCCGCATTGTGGTAGAACTGACCGGAGCGGAATATCTGGATAAAGAGATACTGGAGAGAAAGAGCCGCACGGAGGTTTTCTCAGGTATGTTTGCACTGGATGACTATAAGAGCGGAGAGGACGGCGAAAACAGTCTTCTGCAACTGCGTCCAAAGTATATCAAGGTGGATATCAGCGTCGTGCGTGACGTGGATAAGGATAGTAATAAGCAGCAGATTATCAGTAAGATTGTGGAATATGCGCATGAGCGTGATATGTTAATCATTGCCGTGGGTGTGGAGACAGAAGAGGAACTGCAAAAGGTCTTAGAACTGGGCGTGGACTTACTGCAGGGCTATTATCTGGCAAGACCGGCAGAAACGCCTGTACCGATTAGTGACGAGGCGCTGCGGGTGATTAAGAAGATAAAAAAGTAAATAGCGAGGGTATATTCGGAATATGACAGTATCAATAAACTACCGAAAAGCGTAAGCTTCTTGGTAGTTTTTCATATCATAAACGCAAACCTGTCGGTTGGCGTTACGGATGAAATTTTCTCGAAAGGATGGAACAGATAAATGAAACATATTTTTTTCATAGAAGATGATTTAAGTTTGATAAGCGGGCTGACGTTTGCACTAAAAAAGCAGGGATACGAAGTTGATGTTGCGCGTACGAGCATGGAAGCGGAAACGATGTGGGCGGAGGGAAAATATGATTTGGTGATTTTAGACGTGTCGCTTCCCGACGGTTCCGGTTTTACTATATGTAAAAAAATACGGCGCGCCTCGAAAGTGCCGATTATGTTTCTGACCGCCTTGGACGAGGAATGCGATATCATTATGGGGTTGGATATCGGAGCGGACGATTATATCACGAAGCCTTTTAAACTGGCGGTATTTTTATCCAGAGTGAATGCGCTGCTTAGAAGAAGCGGCGATTTTGCCGATGCCCGGACGGAGTTAGTCTCTAACGGCATTACGCTTAAGCTGTTAAAGGGAGAGGGCGATAAAAACGGCGTTCCGCTCGATTTAACATCCGGCGAATATAAGCTGCTGCGCCTGTTTATGGAAAATCCCAATGCCGTGCTTTCTCCGGAGCAGATTCTAGGAAAGATATGGGACTGCGACGAAAAGTATATTGATAATAAAACGCTGACCGTATATATCCGCAGACTACGCATGAAGATAGAGGATAATCCCGGAGAGCCAAAGATGATTGTGACAGTCCGCGGCATGGGATATAAATGGAGCGTTGTGGGTGAAAGTTATGACTAATGGTGTAAACGCACAGCTTGAGGAAAGGCATGGTTATCATAATGAGAATATTGGCGAATGAGAGAACGAAAGTTTTATTTGTGCAGATGACGTTTTGTATAGCGGCAGCCGTTTTTGCGCCTGTGACATTGATGGCGGCAGGCTTGAAAGGAGAGGCTGTCTATGTGCCGATATGCGTCCTGCTGGCGGGAATGGCGGCGCTTGCGGTCTGTTACCGGTATTGTAAGCGGCAGGATAAGTTGATGGAAAAAGCCGTGTCGCAGATTAGGGAGTTTATAGCGGGAGACAGAAACGCCCGTATCGAATGTGATGAGGAGGGAGAGCTGTACAGGCTGTTTCATGAGGTGAACTCGCTGGCGGCTATTTTGAATGCACAGGCGCAAAATGAGGAAAAATCGAGGCGGTTTTTGCAAAATACCATGTCGGATATTTCGCACCAGTTAAAGACGCCGCTTGCCGCGCTGGATATCTATAACGGCATTATACAGGAGGAAGCAGGTGCGGAGGGGCTGGCGGCGATTAAGGAGTTTTCCGATTTATCCGAAAAAGAGCTGGAACGGATAGAAAATATGGTGCAGAACCTTTTACAAATCGCGAAGTTTGATGCGGGAACGATGGTGATGGAAAAAAAGCGGGAAAATATTTCCGAAATTATGATGGATGTAAGAGAGCAGTTTTTGTTCCGTGCGAAAAAAGAGGGAAAAGAAATTATCTTAAAGGGTGATGAGACGCTCTTTTTTGTGTGCGACCGCAGCTGGATGGCAGAGGCGGTGGGCAATATTGTCAAAAACGCGCTCGACCATACGGGGAGCGGAAATCATGTTGAAATCACATGGGAGCAGTCGCCCTCGGCTGTCCGTATCACGATAAGAGACGATGGCAGCGGCATCCATCCGGAGGATATGAACCATATTTTCAAACGATTCTACCGCAGCAGATATTCCCAGGATACGCAGGGTATCGGTCTGGGGCTGGCGTTGTCCAAGTCTGTCATAGAGGCGCATCACGGCACGATTGAAGCACAGAGCCGCTTAGGCGCGGGCGCTGCTTTTGTCATCTGGTTTTATCTCCGCGAGCAACGAGCCAAGTAGACGTGCTTGCATGTATATTTGGCGACTGCCGCGAGAGTCAAATATCCGCCCAAGGGATATTTGACTGTATAGAGAATATTCCTACAAAATTGTAGTCTGACGGAAGCCTGATTGTAGTATTGCGATGGTAATCTTTTATTACATGAAAAAAGATTACTTGGAAAGAGAGGCTTAAAAAAGATGAATTTGTTAGAAGTGAAAGAAATCTGCAAGACATACGGCAGCGGCGAGGCCGCCGTGCAGGCGTTAAAGAACGTCAGTTTTTCCGTGCCTAAGGGAGAGTTTGTGGCGGTGGTCGGAGAGTCAGGCTCCGGAAAGAGTACGCTGCTGAATATGATAGGCGCGCTGAATACGCCGACTTCGGGGAAAGTGCTGATTGACGGTAAGGACACTTTTTCCATGAAAGAAAGAGCGCTTACCATTTTCCGGCGGAGAAATATCGGTTTTATTTTTCAGGCGTTTAATCTGGTGCCGGAACTTAGCGTGGAACAAAATATGATTTTTCCGGTGCTGTTGGATTATCAGAAGCCGGATAAAAAGTATCTGGAGGAACTATTAGGCGTACTGAATTTAAAGGAACGCCGCCATCACCTGCCGAGCCAGTTGTCCGGCGGACAGCAGCAGAGAGTGGCAATCGGGCGCGCGCTTATCACACGCCCGTCGTTGATTCTGGCGGACGAGCCGACCGGCAATCTGGACTCGCAAAACAGCAGGGAAGTCATCGCCCTGTTAAAAGAGGCATCTAAAAAATACGAACAGACGATTATCATGATTACCCATAACAATATGATAGCGCAGACCGCCGACAGGGTGTTACAGGTATCGGACGGCGTTTTGACGGATTTGGGGAGGTGTGCGGAATGAAAAGTTATTTAAGTCTTATCCCTCTTTCGGCGAAAACCCGGAGAAAACAGAACCGTTTGATATTGATTTGCATTATTTTGGCGGTTTTTCTTGTCACATCAGTCTTTTCCTATGCGGAGATTATCACAAAGGGCCAGGAACAGGCAATGATTAGAAAACATGGCAATTATCATATTATCCTAAACGGTATCTCGGAAGAGACGGCGGAAGAAATAGCACGGCAGGAAAATATGACATCCGTGTCATGGTATCGCGCCGTTGGAGAAAAGGATTATGAGAACTATAAAACAAATGATACAAGGGTCATTTTATATGGTACGGAGCAGTCGTATATTCAAGATATCAGAAATTATGAGTATGAGGGATTTTATCCACAAAATGACAACGAGGTCATGTTAAGCGCGAATGCAAAAGAGAGCTTAGGAGTCCATCTGGGAGAGGGCGTTACGATTGATACGCCGGACGGCGGTTTTACATACAGGGTGTCGGGCTTTTGCATAGATGAGATGATGCTGGAGGATGAAAAATTTGACGGTGTCTGCGCCTATGTGACGGTAAACGCGCTTGCTCAAATGTGCGGCGGCGGGGAAAGTCCGGTATGCTATGTCAGATTTAAAGAAAAAACAGATTTAAAAGAAGCGATTGCCGATGTGAAAACACGGTATGCGCTTTCGGACGCGGATGTTTCGGAAAATATCATTACTGTCGGTATGTCGGGAGCAAGCAGCAGAGCGGATATCAATCATTTGTATATTCTTGCGGCGGCGGTGTTTGTGATGATTCTGACGGCGGGCGTATTGATGATTTCAAGCTGTATGAACAGTAATATTTCCCAGCGGACAAAGTTTTTCGGCATGATGCGCTGCATCGGCGCAAGCAGAAAACAGATAATGCGCTTTGTCAGGCTGGAAGCGTTAAACTGGTGTAAGAGTGCGATTCCTATCGGATGTGGTCTGGGCGTTGCCCTGACTTGGGTTTTATGTATCGCTTTGAAAAATCTGGTAGGCGGCGAATTTAACGATTATACATTCCGATTTAGTATCATCGGTATTGTGTGCGGCGCGTTGGTCGGCGTGGTGACGGTGTTAATTGCGGCGCATTCACCGGCAAAACGTGCGGCGGGCGTATCGCCTGTAGAGGCGGTATCGGGGAATGCCCGGACGACAAAGCAGGGATTCCATTCTGCGGATACCCGTATGCTTCGCGCCTTTAAGGTGGAGAGCGCACTTGGCGTTTACCATGCGGTATCGGCAAAAAAGAATCTGATTTTAATGACGTTATCCTTTGCTTTTACTATTACGCTGTTTTTGACCTTTTTTGCGGGAATTGATTTTGTAAAGAAACTGCTTCCCTCCGAAAGCAATTTTAATCCCGATATTTCCATTGCGGCTGCGGATAACGGAAATTCCATAAACAAAAACTTAAAAAGTGAAATGAGCGTCCTGCCCGGCGTGGATGCGGTTTTCGGATGCGCTTTTGCTTTTGATACGCCCGCAGAGATTAACGGCGAAGCGAGAGGCGTGGATTTGATGTCCTATGACGACTATATGTTTGACTGGTCAAAAAAATCCGTGGTAAGCGGCGATATCACAAAGATTACGGCTGATTCGGACTATGCGATGACTATTTATAGTCAGGATAGCCGCCTGGACGTCGGCGATAAGATAAAAATAGGCGATACGCAGTTGGAAATTGTGTGCGTCGTCTCCGAGGGCGTCGGGAATGAAAATCATCCGTCGGTCGTCTGCACGGAAGAGACTTTTAGCCGTATTACGGGCGATGAGGATTATGTGTTGTTAAATGTGCAGCTGGAAAAAGACGCGTCAGAGGAAACGGTCGATACGCTGCGGATGCTGGCGGGTGAAAATGAGTTTGCAGACAGGCGGGAGGATAATCAGACGCTCCATTCTTCTTTCTGGGTATTCCGTATTGCGGCATACGGCTTTCTGGGGATTATTGCGCTGATTATGGTTTTTAACATTATGAATAGCATTTCCATGAGCGTATCGGCGAGAATGAAGCAGTACGGCGCGATGCGTGCGGTCGGTATGGACGCACGCCAGTTGACAAAGATGATTGCCGCGGAAGCCGTAACCTATGCCGCGCTTGGACTTTGTATCGGCATCGTGGCGGGGCTTTATCTTCACAGGCTGCTGACGATAAGGCTTATCCTTTCGCATTTTGGCGGCGTGTGGAAAGTGCCGATGGATGCGCTGGGGATTGTGTCTTTATTGGTGGTATCATCCTGCGCTATAGCGGTATACGCTCCGGCGAAGCGGATGCGGCAGATGGCGGTAGTGGAGACGGTTAGTGAGGTGGGGTAGTATTTGTAGTGCATCATGCGGGAAAAGGGCGAAATTTGCAGGAAATCGGGAGAAAATAGCAGATAAAGGAGGTGAGGAGTATGGTATAATTTTTCTGAATATATTTATAAAGATAGGAATGGAAAGATAGGGATAATTTATAGTTATCCGTCGGATAT
>JAMPCN010000066.1 GCA_023666125.1 Bacillus sp. (in: firmicutes)
GCGCCCGCGGACTGTAACCGCCGATCGGGAATTTCACCCTGCCCTGAAGACATCATCACTATTCAATTATTTAAAAAATTATAGCACATAACCAGCAAACAAGTCAATTTTCACATTAGATATTATTACAGAAATTGTATAAGTAATTAATGGCACTAACATTTACCATTGTAATGCACGTCTAAAATTACTTTCATATTCCAGCGTATCATCTTCTACAGAAGCATAATCAACTAAGCCCTTTTCATAGAGTTGATTCAACACATCTAGAATAAGTTCTCTATCTGTAATCCCTTGCTTTTCCAATATCCCATATAATTGAGATAATTTGAATGGGATTTCCATATTTAATATGGTACGACTAATTATAACTTTGCAAGATGCAACTTCTGATAGTATCATAATTTTTCCTCCTTGATTTTAAAAGGAATAATAATAACATATTTGATATTAAGTATTTACCGTATCTAAACATTCAATCAGCGCTTGAGCTAAGTTTTTAGATAAGTTCATGATATCAATTGTAGATGGCATATCACCATCATATTGGGATAGATAATATAAATGAAACGGAGGACGAAAAGCCTCTTCTTTCAAAAAAACATCTCTCTGTGAGGATAAGTGTTCTAAAAAAATCCCCTCATTATTTTTATCGGTCAAAACCACTGGTGACTTAACAGTATTTATTCCCAATCCAAAAGATGATGATTTAATAATGCAATCAATAATTTCATCTTTCATTTGAATTTTAATTTGATCTTCAACTAATTGATAAAATGCAGATATAGCTTCCGGTACAGTAAGTTCTTCTATTAATTGATTTATGCAATAAGTAAATAAGAAAGTCCTTTTTTCTTTTAGGAAATCAGCATATTTTAATGCTTTTACCGCATTTGCCGTTTCTTGTAATTTGGCTAATTTCCATTCATGCCCGGAAAAGAGCAAATAATATTGTTCATCAATAATGCGAAAATCATCTGAACGTTTAATCAAAGAGCAATATCTTTTTGTAGTTGATATTAATTCATCAAATTGATTCCATTGAACATCATTGCCATGTTCATGAACTGACATATAATTTTGACCGTATATCTTGAAAAAATTATGCTTTAATAGCGTGTCTAACCAGCTATCATCTAATTGTATTAACTGGTACTCCAGCCATTTTGTATCATTTTTAATTTCTTTAACTAATTTCCATATAGAGCTTACTTCTAATGGTAATACATCCGGAAGTATATCTACAGACTTCATGTTCTCTAATTCTAATAACCCTAAGCGTGATATAACTTTTTCTAATATTATTTCATGCTTGTGTACACGATGATGAAAGTTAATGCAAGAATATATTTTATATCGCTTATTTAACAAATCTTCAATCATGTTCAAATTTTTTGCAGATGGAGAGAAAAAGAAATGTTCATAATCACCTTTCTCTAAAGATTTCTGTAAAATCGTGTATCCGTGTAGAAACCGTTTAAAATAGAATATATCTGTATCTAAAGCAGCACATACGGAATCTCTTGTACAATAATCTAATCTGTCTGCATCTACAACTCCTGCAATAATTAAGTGTATATCTGCAAAGATGTTATTATCTGCAAATTGAGCTGACAATATTTTCCTTGCAAAGTAAAAAGATAATTTTAGGAAGAAATAAGTCATTTCATGTTCAAGCTCTGTAGGTAAGTTGTCTAAAATACATTGTTCAATACTGTTAACAAGAAGTTTCCCAAATTCTTCATGTATTTCATCCTTTCCATTCACAAAAGGTGATAAGGTGTTCTCAAAATCATCTTTGACAGCTTTATCTATTTTGGTAGATTTTTGTGCATTTTGATATAAATCTTTTAAGGCAGTCTCAAGAATATGACTGTATGGTAAATGTCCTACATCATGCAACAAACCGGCAATCCGAATTGCTTGAAACATAACTAAAAGAGAAAATCGTTGTCCATTTTCTATATTAGAAGGACAGTATTTATAGTAAAATGAACATTGAGGACAAGAAGAATTATTTAGTATGTCGTCAATGCTCTTATTTCTTAAATCTTTTGGAAGCTCACTTTGTTTAGTATTTTTTCGCCAAGCCTTAATTTCATGTTTAATAGATATTGCAAAAGAATTTAAAACTTCAGATGTTGAATTACAAAGACTATTATAAAATATTTCTCCAGCAAGATACATAGTACCAACAGAATGTTCAAATCTCTTGACTTTATTAGAGGGAAATGTCAAAAAAACCAGAGAGCTTTGTGATATTCTATGTAGCCGATTAAAAATAGGTGTGCTGATAATTGCATTCTCAATACCACTGTAATCAATAGAAGTATGAATGATATCTGACATGTTTTGTGTTTTCTCTAAATCCAACACTCAATCTTCCTCCTTAGCAAATATAACTCTCCGTTAATATTTTATCATGTAAATACTCCTAATGCAATAAATTATAGAATATTATAATATGTATATATTTCTCTTTCTGATACAAAATATAGATTGCATCACTATAAATGAAACAGCATCAGAAAGAAGAAGTTCATAATGAAAAATATAGATAAAGATATGCTTAGCGAAGCGCTCGCCAGAAATACGCTCGACGATATTCCGCAGCCGGAAAGCGACGCCAAAGAAATTGTCGGTCTTGTCAAAAACAGCGGACGCATCAATGGCTACCAGCTATCCGACGGCTGTGCCTCTATATAATAATCAAGCAGTTCATATATCCAGTCATGCAGATTGGAAAATCGAAAGCCGAGTTTCTCTGCTTTCTTTGTATTGATACTGTATTCCACCTCGCCATTATAGGGAGCGGCTTCTCCCTCATTACTGAAAACCGCCGCTTTGCCGGTCTTTTTTTCTACATAATCCAAAATTTCGTTTAAGGAAATTGTTCCCGCGCTGCAGGCATTGACGGCTCTTATTCCATCATCAATAGTATTTCCTTTATCTGCCAGAAAAGCCAGAAACTTCCCTGCCTCCTCAGAATGAATATAACTCATCTGACAATTTAGGTTATCAATATACATCGGAACGGATTTTATCACATGCTCTACATAAAACCGCAGGCGATTTGTATAATCATCTTTCCCAATGACAAACGGCATCCTGACCGCAATCCAGTTTTTATCATTATATATTTGGCGCAACGCGCACTCCGCCTGTCTTTTGACTTCATCATAAGAAAAATCCGACCGGTTGCACCAAATCAATTCTTTCGATATGCCGTCAAATTCCTCTTCTTTTGTATTAATATGTTTCGGCTGGTAGACCGCCGTAGTGGACATATAAATATACTTATGGCAATGAAGGACGTCCAGCGCATACTTAATATCATTGGAGCAGTACGCTATTTTATCTATCACGACATCAAAAGTCTTATCCGCCAAAGCTGCTCTCATACTATCCGGGTCTGTACGCTCCAGTATAATCCTCTCCACTTTGTTTCCAAAATCATCATGGGATTTTCCGCGCGTCGCAATCGTTACCTGATGCCCCTTTTGCAGCAGTTCGTGAACCATATAAATTCCAAAAAACCTTGTTCCGCCGATAATAAGTATTTTCATCGCTGATTACTCCTATAACATCCTTTCATTGCCGAACGCTTATTGCTATTTTTATTCTTTCAGCATCCGCATACGCGCCTCAACATTTTCCTTAAATTCTTCATCCGAATACTTCGGATCGCGTGTTGCCATCCATATCTCGCATGGCGCTTTAGCGCATTTCCCGCAGTCATGCAGTTTCTTTTCATTGATAACGCACTCATAGATAGGGCAGGCTTTTCCCTCCGGCACGTGAAATACCTTCCCGGCACATTCGTTACATCCATTGCACATTTTCCCGAAACAATAGCAGGCTCCGCAATCTGTTCCGCAAACGCTAAGATTTGTATTCTTCATAGTTCTTTTCTCCTTTGCTGTAGTGTATTTCTCCCTAGTGTAACAGAACTTTGAAAAACCATCTTGTATATTTCCGACATTTATATATTTTCTTCTGTAACTATTTTATTTTGAAATGCAAGCTGCTTTGCCTCCCGGATACCCATCGAGTGATAACGTTTAAATTCCCGCATCAGATGCGCCGAATCCGTATAAGCATATTGATATACTGCGTCCAAAATATCAAAATCGGTCTGGCTCACAATATCTTTCCATAAAAACTGATACCGCACCAGATTACTTAATTTCTTCGGCGTAATGCCAATATATTCATGAAACAGGCGTTCCAACTGTCTGCTGCTTACCGGACTTTCTTTTGATAACAGGCTTATCTCCAAAGAACCTTGATGTAAAAGAATATTTGCCGCAGTGCTATCCACTATTTTATTATTTCTTGCTGTTTCCAGCTTTTTCACAAGCAGCTTTTCCACATACCGGATTTTATCCATAAGACTTGTCGGTTCTAACAGCCTCTTTTGCAGTTCTTTATCCAGCCAGCCGAATCTTTCTCCAACGTCATAATACCCGTTTACCGTTCCCATAAAAGAATCCTCTGAAAATACATAGGCGCTCCATGCATAAAAACGGATGGCAAACGTCGCGACTTCATGTCCGGCTTTATGGTTATTACCGGCATAGAAGCTTCTGTCGTTTATGCCGCAGAATCCGGCGGCTATCGTATTATCCGTATAATCTATGTAATAAATAATATCCGCGCAGGTATCCGGAATCACTATTTCGGCGGCGTCTTTTACCCCTTTCTCATGGCAATGCGCCTCCGCGCCCCAAAAGCACCTGATATAAGCCTGTAATGCCCGGCACGGCTCTATCTCCTGATAGGCAGCGCCGCGTTTGAAAGGCGTTGCAGTCAGGGGATGGTATATCATATTTGGATTCATCAATCGTGAGTTCCTTTCTGATTGCAGGATTTCCATTTAACATTAGTATTTTAGCATAGATGCCAAGACAATGCCATTGAATACTGTACAATCTTTTCATACTCCTTAATCCGAATACAAATAAAGCGTATTACTCCCCTCATCATACCAATACCGCAAAAATTGCGATGTCAATTCCTGCATCTGTTTGATAATCTCTTCTATCCGCACATTCATATTACTAAACTGATTGGTGACGTCGTTCATATTCTGCTCTACGGAAGCTTTTAACGTTCCTTCTATTTCCTTTAATTTAGCTTGCAGCTCTTCGTCCGCCACTTCCAGAGAATCAATCTTGGCATAAATAGCGGAAATATCCGTATTCGCCTGACTTATCTGCTCTTCCAACCCGCTAATCTGCTCTTGTATTTCAGGAATAGTCTCTTTTTGCATAATGTTTATCATGTCGGTTACATCGTACAGATGATTCTGCGTATTCTGCAATCTTACAATCATATTTTTAATATCTCTCGTAATTTCTTCCACCTGTTCCTGGAAATAGGTATTATCATCCTGCTGCATTATGACAGTTTCCTCCAGAGACTTTTGCATATCGGACATGGCAAGAATTAAACTTTCCACCTTTTCCTCCAGATACTCCATATTGCTTAGATATTCCTGCTTTAACTCTTCTTCGTCGGGTGATTTTGACATAACTGTTTCCGGCACATATGTGAATGTTTCGGCGGTTATCTCCTGTTCTTTTTTATCCGTATGTTTCCTCCAAAGTAGTAACAGACAGAAAATAATGATAATCAGTACAACAATGCCAAGCATACAAAAAACCAATATATTCCCATTTTTTTCAGGGTCGTTTCTTCTTTCACTGATATAATCTGACACCTTTGTCATAAATTCTCGCATATTTTTTTGTTCTCCTTTTCTTTTGTTTGCAATATCAATTTTACAGTTTCTTTCATTCGTGAGCGTAACGCTTTCCCACATATTAATCTGTTTTTCGGAATCATGGCGAACCGCCAGACTACTCTAAGCTTAGAAATAAAATGATTCTATAGATTGTAAATGTACGATATCAGAATTATGTTCTCAATGCAATATCGGAAATTTGCACAAATATTTATGAAAAAAGTCGAAAAAATATCATTTTGCCCGATACTTTCCGACTTTTTACCTGTCAAAAACGTTTTTTAGTTAATGCCTAACCACGAAAATTTTTACCATGTAAGCACCTCATATCCATCTTCCGTAACTGCCACCGTCACTTCCCACTGTGCCGACGGAAGCCCGTCCTCGGTATACACCGTCCATCCGTTATCATCATCAATATAGATATCCGCTTTACCCATATTCACCATGGGTTCTATCGTAAATACCATGCCGGGAACCATCAGCATTTCCGTTCCCCTGCTGGTAACATAGCTGACAAAAGGCTCCTCATGAAACTCCAGTCCTACGCCATGACCGCCGACTTCGCGTACAATGGAATAGCCGTTTGCTTTGGCAAAATCATTGATAGCCTGCGCCATATCACCCAGAAAATTCCATGGTTTTACCTGCTGTAAACCAATATCAAGACATTTGCGCGCTGTCTCTACCAGTTTGACTGTCTCCGGCACTACATTGCCCATCATAAACATTCGGGATGAATCTGCAAAATATCCGTTATAAATGGTAGTAGCGTCCACATTGATTATATCGCCGTCCTTTAAAATATCTTTCTCCGACGGGATCCCATGACAAACCTGTTCATTTAAAGAAGTACAGACGCTTTTCGGGAAACCATCATAGCCAAGCGGCGCAGGAATGCCCCCCATCTGCGTTGTTTTTTCATATACAAGGCGGTCGATTTCCTCCGTACTCATGCCAATACGGATATTTTCCGCCACATAGTCTAAAACCGCTATATTAATTTTACTGCTTTCCTTAATACCCTCTATCTGTTCTTTTGACTTAATCATATCATGGTCGGGTACGATATGGCCCTCTAATGCATATTGTTGGATTTTTTCGTCAAAAGCCATATGACAGGCTTTATATTTACGCCCGCTTCCACACCAACACGGGTCGTTTCGTCCTAATTTTTTCATTTCTCTTATGTCATTCCCTACTGTTCAATATTTCTTTAAATACTCTGACATTTTCACTGATATTCCCGTGAAAAATCGCGGAACCCGCAACAATCACATTTGCTCCTGCCGCCAAAACAGTCTGCACCGTTTCTTTTGTCATTCCGCCGTCCACCTGAACATCAAGAGAAAGCCCCATTTCCTCTATCATCCGGCGCGCGGTTTCTATTCGCTGC
Source organism: Bacillus sp. (in: firmicutes) (assembly GCA_023666125.1). GTDB lineage: Bacteria > Bacillota > Clostridia > Lachnospirales > Lachnospiraceae > UBA3282. The sequence continues at coordinate 7,143 of JAMPCN010000066.1, forward strand.
GTCGATGCAGAAATATACTTTTGTCCGCCGAAACCGGGTTCCACCGTCATAATGAGCAGCATTTCTATCTTAGACAAATATGGTTCGACCGCCTCTACAGGCGTTCCCGGTTTAATGGATAAGCCCGCCTTGCAGCCGGTCTGATGAATTTTCTCTATCACACCGTCTACATCTTTGGTTGCCTCCAGATGAAAGGTAATGCTGTCCGCGCCGCATTTTGCAAACTCCTCAATATAACGTTCCGGTTCCACAATCATCAAATGAACGTCAAACACTTTCTTTGTCACTTTCCTGATAGTGGAAATAACCGGCATTCCGAAAGAAATGTCCGGCACAAACACACCGTCCATAACATCAATATGAATATAATCCGCTCCCGCTTTATCCGCTTCCTCTATCTGTTTTCCCAAAATACTAAAATCCGCTGCCAGTATGGAGGGAGATAATAAATTTTTCATAAAAACTCCTTCATTGCGTCGAATGCGCCATATGAATTTTTGAGTAAAACCCAGAAATTCCAAGGCAGCATTCTATGCCGCCCCGGAATTTTCTTTTCTTTTTTATGCTTTTGCGAACGGTTTTACTTTTGCATAGATGCCCTTGCCATCAAAACCGTATTTCTCAATCAGCCCCGCCGCTGTACCGGATTCGCCGAAGATGTCCTGCATACCGATTTTCATAACGCGGGTCGGTAAATTCTCGGACAAACAATCGCATACCGCGCTGCCAAGTCCACCGATAACGCTGTGTTCCTCCGCCGTCACCACTTTTCCGGTCTTTTTGGCGGAAGCGATAATAATATCTTTATCCAAAGGTTTAATCGTATGGATATTGATAACCTCTGCGCTGATACCGTCAGCCGCCAGCATTTCAGCCGCATCCAGCGCGGCTGATACAGTGATGCCGGTCGCTACAATGGTAACGTCTTTTCCCTCTCTTAAAAGAACGCCTTTTCCGATTTCAAACTTATAATCCGGTCTGTCGTTAATAACCGGAACAGCCGCACGTCCGAATCTTAAATACACAGGTCCTTCTTTTTCAATCGCCGCCCGAACAGCCGCTTTTGCCTCTACGTCATCCGACGGTACGATAACCGTCATTCCGGGAATGGTACGCATTAACGCAATATCCTCATTACACTGATGAGTTGCGCCGTCCTCTCCTACCGTAACGCCCGCATGAGTTCCGCCGATTTTGACATTCAAGTGCGGATAACCGATGGAGTTACGAACCTGCTCAAAATTACGTCCCGCCGCAAACATGGCAAAAGAACTGATAAAAGGAATTTTGCCACATGTTGCAAGACCTGCCGCAATACCGGTCATATTACATTCTGCAATACCGCAGTCGATGTGGCGGTCAGGATATGCTTTCCTAAAAACGCCTGTCTTAGTTGCAGCCGCAAGATCCGCATCCAGAACTACCAGATTCGGATATTCCGCCCCACATTCTACCAGCGCATTGCCATAGCTTTCTCTTGTTGCTATTTTCTTTACTTCTGACATAATGCTTCACCTACTTTCTCCAAATCTGCCATTGCAATTTCATATTCTGCATCGTTCGGCGCTTTTCCATGCCAATCTATACTGCCTTCCATAAAGGAAACGCCTTTTCCTTTTAACGTCTTACAAATAATTGCCGTGGGCATGCCTTTTGTATTTCTTGCTTCTTTAAATGCGGCGTCTAACTGGTCGAAGTCATTTCCATCAATATTGATAACATGGAAATTAAATGCTTCAAATTTTTTATCAATCGGATAAGGTGAACATACGTCGTCAATTTTACCATCAATCTGTAATCCGTTGTTGTCTACAATAACTACCAGATTATCCAGTTTTCTGTGTCCGGCAAACATGGATGCCTCCCAGACCTGGCCTTCCTCAATTTCACCATCGCCAAGCAGCGTATAGACTCTGTAGTCTTTCTTATCCATCTTGCCCGCAAGAGCCATGCCGACCGCCGCCGAAATACCCTGTCCAAGGGAACCTGATGACATATCTACGCCCGGCGTCTCCTGCATACAGGGATGCCCCTGCAGATAGGAGCCTAAATGGCGAAGCGTCGGTAAATCCTTTACCGGGAAATAGCCGCGGTTTGCCAGTACGGAATAAAGCCCCGGCGCCGTATGCCCTTTGGATAATACGAAGCGGTCTCTATCCGGTTTCTTCGGGTCTTTCGGGTCAATATTCATTTCCTCAAAGTAAAGATAGGTAAAAATATCCGCCGCAGACAAAGAACCGCCGGGATGCCCCGCCTTTGCGCCATGTACCGCCGCAACAATACCTTTACGAACTTCATTAGCTGTTTTTTGTAACTCTAATTTGTTCATCGCTAACCTCCATCATATTTTTTATTTGTAAAAATTTAATAAGACTCTGCTTTTAATTACCCTGCCCGTAATAAGCATTCGCCCCATGTTTTCTGTAATAATGCTTATCCTGCAATTCCTGCGGAGCGGGCTGGATACGAGGATTGATTGTCTCTGCACGGTATGCCATCTTCGCGACTTCCTCTAAAACAACCGCGTTATGTACGGCGTCATGCGCGTCTTTCCCCCACGCAAAAGGTCCGTGATTCTTACATAAAACAGCGGGAACCGCGGTAACGTCTTTTCCCATCCGTTTAAATTCCTCAATAATCAAAAGTCCCGTATTCTGTTCGTATGCCTCTGCAATCTCTTCTTCCGTTAAGCATCTTACGCACGGCACTTCTCCGTATATATAATCCGCGTGCGTCGTACCGTAGCAGGGGATGCTTCTTCCTGCCTGCGCCCAGCTTGTCGCATAGGAAGAATGCGTATGTACGATACCGCCGATTTCGGTATATGCCTTATATAATTCCAGATGCGTCGGCGTATCGGAGGACGGATTATAACGCCCCTCTACCTTATTACCTTTTAAATCCATCAGTACCATATCGTCCGGCGTCAATTTATCGTAATCGACTCCTGACGGTTTGATGGCGAAAATACCGGACTCCTGGTCAATCTCACTGACATTTCCCCAAGTAAATGTTACCAGCCCGTACTTTGGCAGAAGCATATTTGCTTCATAGACACGTTTTTTCAATTCTTCTAACATAGTCTCCGATTCCTTTCTTCATAATCATGATGATTTCTTACAGGCATATGCACAACCGCATCAGCCCAGATTTTCAACAGCCGCTTTCTCAATCGCAAGTCCTCTCGTATAACGTACCATGAACTTGTCGAAACCTTCCACATCCTCTTTGCGCGGAGCCTCTTTACTTCCTTTCTGTCCTGCGAATACTTTTTTATCCAGAAAAGCGGAAAGGTTTTCGCCATTTTCCTTATGCAGCATATAGGAGGCTAAAAGCGCCATGCCCCATGCGCCGCCTTCTCCCGCTGTCTCCATGACGCTGACGGATGCGTTGATTGCCGCCGCCATGATGCGCTGTCCGACGCCCTTGGTCTTAAACAGTCCGCCATGTCCAAACATCTCATCCACCTGCACGCCCTCTTCTTTTAAAAGAATATCCAGACCGGTCTTTAAAACGCCAAGCGCAGTAAAAAGATGCACTCTCATGAAATTGGCAAGGTTGAAATTATCGGACGGCGTACGGACAAATAACGGACGTCCTTCTTCAAAGCCGGTAACGGGTTCTCCGGAAAAATAATTATAAGCAAGCAGTCCGCCGCAGTCGTCATCACCCTCTAACGCTTTGCGGTATAATGTGCCGAACAGCTCGTTCATATCTACTTTCATGCCCATGCTTTCCGCAAATTCCTTGAAAATATTCACCCACGCGTTTAAATCGGAAGTACAGTTATTGCAGTGTACCATTGCCACTAAACTGCCGTCCGGCGTCGTCACAAGGTCAATCGCCTCATATACTTTCTGCAGTTCTTTCTCCAGGACAATCATAGCAAATACGCTGGTTCCCGCCGATACATTACCGGTTCTTTTTGCCACGGAATTTGTCGCCGCCATGCCGGTTCCCGCATCTCCCTCCGGCGGACAAAGCGGAACGCCCGCTTTTAATTTTCCTGTCGGGTCTATAAGCTTTGCACCCTCCGCGGTAAGGGTTCCCGCATTTTCACCTGCTGCCAGCACTTTCGGCATAATGTCTCGCAGCTTCCACGGAAATTTCTTATCCGCCACAAGTTCGTCAAACTGTGCAATCATTTTATTATCAAAATCGCCGGTGGCAGTATCAATCGGGAACATACCGGAGGCATCGCCGACGCCGAGCGCCTTTTCCCCTGTCAGTTTCCAGTGTACATAACCGGCAAGCGTAGTAAAGAAACGAATGGAAGGAACATGCTCCTCGCCATTTAAAATCGCCTGATACAGATGCGCGATACTCCATCTCTGCGGAATATTATAATGGAAAGTTTCCGTCAGTTTCTTCGCCGCCTGCCCTGTAATCGTATTTCTCCATGTACGGAACGGCACGAGCAGTTCGTCTTTTTCATCAAACGCCATATAGCCGTGCATCATGGCACTGAAACCGATTGCGCCAATATTTTCCAGTTCCACGCCGTACTGTTTTTTCACATCCTGCGCCAAATCACGGTAGCAGTCCTGTAAACCATTCCAGATATCGTCCAGACTGTATGTCCAGACGCCGTTCTCCAATCTGTTCTCCCAATCGTGCGCACCGGAAGCGACCGGCGTGTTATCTTCAGCAACAAGAATCGCCTTGATTCTGGTAGAACCGAACTCTAACCCGAGTACCGTCTTACCGTCCGCAATCTGCTTTTTTATTTCTTCTGTTGTATACCCCATTGTAAACCCTCCTTCTATTATCTTCTATATGACCCGGAAGAATCGCTTTATTAGCGATACGCCGCCTCATTCCATCTCAACTCATTCTTAATGCCGCGGATGGTCGTATCCTTATCAATGATAACGCTCTCAATACCCATGGCCGCCGCCCAATCCGCCATCTGCTCCACCGTAAGGTCATAAGAAAATGCCGTATGATGCGCGCCGCCCGCCAAAATCCATGCGGTTGCTCCTACTTCCAGATTCGGCTGCGGCGTCCAGAATGCCGTACCTACCGGTAGTTTGGGCATCGGTTTTTCCACTTTCTTACACTCGACCGCATTGATAAGCAGTCTGAACCTCGTGCCAAGGTCTACAAGGGAACATGCTACCGCGGACCCTGTCTTAGATGTAAATACAAGACGGGCCGGGTCCTCTCTGTTACCCATGGAAAGCGGGCAGACCTTAATGCCGATTTCACCATCCGCTACAGACGGACATACCTCCAGCATATGCGCCTGCAAAATACCCTCTTTGCCGGGAACAAGGTTATAGGTGTAATCCTCCATCATGGAAGTTCCTTTGGCGTCTTTGATATCCGCCGTCATCAATTTCATCATGCGCACCATTGCCGCTACTTTCCAGTCTCCCTCTGCGCCGAAGCCGTAGCCTTTTTCCATCAATCTCTGGATAGAAAGACCGGGTAACTGTTTTAAACCGCCCAGCATTCCAAAATGTGTTACAACGGCATGATAATCGTTCTCTACTAAGAATTTCTCAATACCGATTTCCTGTCTTGCCTGTACCGCAACATGAGCCTTAAACTCGTTTAAGTCTCTGCCTTCATCTATAATCTTATATTTACTGTAATATTCCTCTACCAGTGCATCTACATCGCCCTGTGCAACCGCATCTACATATTCCACTAAATCGTTGACATTGTAATGGTCGATTTCCCAGCCAAACTTAATCTGCGCTTCTACCTTATCGCCCTCTGTAACGGCTACATTGTTCATGTTATCGCCGAAACGGCACACTCTGATATGCGAGGATTCGATGACACCCAGCGCCGTCCGCATCCAGCTTCCAAGCTGCTTTTGCACGCTCTCGGACGCCCAATGCCCAACGATAATTTTTCTCTCAATTCCCAGACGGCTTACGATATGTCCGTATTCCCTATCGCCATGCGCCGACTGGTTCTCGTTCATAAAGTCCATATCAATCGTATCATATGGAAGCTCCTCATTAAACTGCGTATGTAGATGGCACAACGGTTTCCTAAATTCCTTTAAGCCGAGAATCCACATCTTGGCGGGAGAAAACGTGTGCATCCACGTAATGACGCCCGCACACTCCGCATCATTATTCGCATCGTTAAAAGTTTTTCTGATGGACGCCTGACTGATTAACGTAGGTTTTAACACAACCTCAAAAGGCAGGTTGCCGGAAACATTTAACCCCTCTACGATTTTCGCCGAATGCTCCGCTACCTTTCTTAAGCACTCATCACCGTATAAATCCTGTGAGCCTGTACAAAACCAGAATTTGTAATTTTTTGCCTGCATAAACCCTCTCTTTCCGCCGCCCCCTGCGGCACATCTTTCTTCTATTTACTATTATACTACTTCTCAATATATTTTAGCAAGTTATAAACTATTTCAAACAAACTTAAATCAATCTATCACAATTCAAGCGCCAAATAAAAGATCAATCTGCAACAAAAGCTGCCAAATCGGCAATTATCATCACCGGCATGGCAGCCTGTATTTTTACTTATAACATTTTAACGTTTCTTCTTACGGGCAATAACCACGCTCTGGATGATTAAGAACAGACATAACATCGCCGCTACCGTGATTCCTGTCCACCAGGCATCCGACAAACCTGCGGAGGAAACAATATTTTTAATGGTATTTAAGGATACCACGCCAAAGAATGTTCCGATAATATTGCCAACGCCGCCTGTCAGCATCGTACCGCCTATGATGGAGGACGCTATCGCGTTCATCTCCGCGCCGCTTCCGTTGGATACCGCTCCGGCTCCAACATGCAGGAAAAAGACAAAACCGCCGATTCCCGCTAACAGTCCGCAGAGAACATGCGCTATAAATTTTGTTCTCTTTACATTGATACCAAGCATCAACGCACTCTGGTCATTACCGCCGACTGCATAGAACTGACGTCCTAACTTCGTCCATTTGAGTACGCAGAACAGTATAATGACAATCAGAATCGCCACGACAACGCCGATTTCCACATAGGCGTCAACATAATTTCCCGATTTCGTTGTATATCCCAGACCCGGTATAACCACACGGGTGTTTTTCAACGCGACAAACGCTTCGTTCTGTACGTTAAACGGATTCGTATTAACGATGGTCGTCATGCCGCGCGCAAAGAACATACCGGCAAGCGTAACAATGAAAGGCTGTATGTCCAAATAGGCGATTAAAAATCCCTGGAACAAACCAAATGCAAGACCTATCGCCAGCGCAATCAAAAACGATACAAATACGTTGCCACCCTTATAGTCCAGATACACCGCACAGCACATGGTAACTAACCCCGTAATGCCGCCGACGGAAATATCAATGCTTCTTGTAATCATAACAATGCTCATGCCGCAGGATAAAATGATCAAAGCTGCGTTATCGTTCAATATCTTAAAGAACATCTGCGGCTTTCTGAAACCCTCGCCTAAAAATATTATCGCGCCAATATACATAAGCAGGAAAATAACTATGGTAATTGTCAAAAGCAGGTTGGTATCCGTCATATTTTTCAGTTTATTCTGCAATCCGCCGGATGCAGATGTTTTTTGATTTTCTGACATACTAAGCTACCTCCTTCTTCTGTAATTTCTTCATAGTAGAAGAGAACCATGTCCGTACTACCGGCGCGCTGATAACAACCAGTATAATGATAACGACCGCTTTGTATGCCGGAAGCGCGTCAGAGGGTACGTTAAACCTATATAACGTCGTTGTCAAAAGCTGGATAACATAAGCGCCGATAACGGAAGCCGTCATGCTGAATTTACCGCCGCCAAGCGCGTTTCCGCCAAGCGCAACCGCTAAAATGGCGTCCATTTCAATATCCTTGGCAATAACGGAATAGTTGATGGTCGATGTCCGGCTTACTTTAATCAATCCGACAACCGCCACGCATACGCCCAGAATGATAAAGGAAAGCATCTTGATAAGCTGCGGGTTCAGACCGTTTAATCTGGACGAACTCTCATTGATGCCGACCGCCTGCGTATACAATCTGAGATTGGTAAATTTCAATACCAGCCCGATAATAATCATACATACCATCGCTATAATAAACGGCGTCGGAACCGGAATGCCCGGAATGGAACCGCCAAAATAGCCGAATGATGTTTCATTCACGATAGGCAGCCTGTTCTGGTTCACCCATGCCGCAATCGAACGGCCCGCCGTATATAAAATCAACGTCGCTACCATCGGCTGAATCCTGAAATAAGCTACCAACACGCCGTTAAATGCGCCAAATAACATGGCAACGACACAGCTTACTAAAAATCCGACAATAACCGGAGCCTGCATGGTATCCGCATCACCGGTTCCACACAGGATGCGTAAAAGCACGCTGCCCGCGATTGCCACCGCCGCGCCGACGCTGATATCCTGTCCTCCGGTAGCCGCCGTAACAAGCGTCATACCGATGGCAAGAATCGCAACCTCGGAACCGTTATCCAAAATTCTTATCAGATATCCGGCTAAAACAGGATTGCCCAGATTGTTATGTTCCAGCGTAATCTTTAAAAAGGACGGGTCTACAATCATATTGAAGATAATCAATATCAACAATGCCGCTAACGGAATAAAAAGCTGCTGTTTCACCAATTTTGAAAAAATATTTCCACCATTTGTTTTACTTGCCGCCATGATTATTTCTCACCTCCCGCAATCGTATTCATAACCTTGGTCTGGTTCAAATCGCCGCCCGTAAGCTCTCCAACCACTTTACGGTCGCGCATAACGACCAGACGGGAACAGGTACGAAGCATCTCATCCAGTTCGGAGGAAATAAAGGTAACGCTCATACCCTCCGACGCCAGTTTCAACACTAATTTCTGTATATCTACTTTCGTTCCGACGTCGATACCGCGTGTCGGCTCATCCAATATCAGATATTCCGGATGCGTCAAAAGCCAGCGCGCCAGTATTACTTTCTGCTGATTACCGCCGGAAAGTGATTTAATCGGCGTATCCGCCGAAGCCGTCTTAATGCTTAATAACTTAATATATTCGTCCGCAAACTTATTCGCTTCCGCCTTGGAAAACGGCTTAAAGAAGCCTTTTAATACCTGCTGTGCAAGTATCAGGTTATCCCGTACGGAAAGGTCTCCTACGATACCGTCAATCTTACGGTCCTCGGGAAGATAGGCAATACCGTTTTTCATCGCGTCAAGCGGTTTGGAAATTTTAACGGTTTTGCCATTTTTCTTAACCGTTCCGCCCATTACCCTATCCGCACCGAAAATCGCACGGACGCATTCGCTTCTGCCGGAACCGAGCAGTCCCGTGAAGCCGTTTACCTCTCCTTTATCTATATGAAAATCAAACGGTTTAATACCCGCATCACTGACTAATCCTTCCGCCTCCAGTACAGGCACGGCGCCATCCTCGCGCTGATATGCCTGCTGCTCATCCTGAATATCAGCCATATCGTCCAATTCCTTGCCAAGCATCTTGGATACAAGCTGTACACGCGGCAAATCTTTAATAGGATATTCGCCTACCAGTTTACCGTCGCGCATAACCGTAATTCTGTCGCACACTTCATAAACCTGATCTAAGAAATGCGTAACGAAAATAATGCCGACTCCTTTCTGCTTCAACTCGCGCATCAGTTTAAACAGCTTCGCAACTTCCTGTTCATCCAGAGAAGATGTAGGCTCATCCAGAATCAATACCTTACAATCCATATCCACCGCACGCGCAATCGCTATCATCTGCTGCACCGCAATAGAGCAGCTTTCCAACTGCTGCGTCGCTTTCGCCGGTATATCCAAAGACTGTAATATTTTTTCCGCACCCTCGTTCATCTTTTTCCAATTCTGATAAATATCCGCTGTACGTCCTATGTATATATTTTCTGCAACCGACAGATTCGGACACAATGTAATCTCCTGATATACGGTACTGATACCGACCTTCTGCGCATCCTGCGGGGAGCGTATCGTTACCACATTCCCTTCAAGAGAAATCTGTCCTTCATCTTTTTCGTAAACCCCTGTCAATACTTTTATCAACGTTGACTTTCCGGCTCCGTTTTCACCCATCAATGCGTGAATCTCGCCCGCGCGCAATGTGAAATCCACTCCCTGCAGAGCGCGTACGCCCGGAAAGCTCTTATGAATACTTCTCATTTCCAATAAAGCGCTGTTACTCACCCCTAAGTCCACCTCCTGAAATTTCTGCTTGAAAAAACGTACAAGTTCGCCTTCTGATTCCATGTCCATCTGACGACGGACTTTCCTATAAGGAAAAAGCGCGGTGCAGAACTGTAACTTTTCATCTGCGCCGCGCCATCATTTACCTTAACAATAGCTGCAAGCTATTTTTGCCGCTGAAAAATCTCAGATTCTTCAACTTTAGATGCCGTAATTATTAACGTCGTCTGCTGTAATAGTAGTAGCGTCGAAACCTTTCTCATCCATGATGATGGTCTTCTCAGAAACCGTACCGCCGCTCTCTAATTTCTTGATGATATCATCAATATAAGAAGACTGGAAAGGATTACACTGACCGTCGTAGTTCCAGTTCTGGTCAAGCAGTTCCTGCAGAGCCCACTTATTGGTATCAAATCCCATGATGATAACGTCTTTGCCAACGCCGTGGGAAATGTTTGCCGCGTCAAGAGCTGCTACAGCGCCTCTTGCCATATCATCATTTTCAGCATAGATTACGTTGAAAGACTGTCCGGAATCGATAACGGACTGTACAATCTGCTGTGCCGTTTCAGCATTCCACTCTGCGGTCTGCTGTGTAACAAGCGTCCATCCCTCAGAAGAAACCGCTGCGTCCATTGCTGCGGAGCGGCCTTTCTGTGCTGCCGTACCCATAACACCCTGTAAGTGGATGATGTTGTACTCGCTAAGGCCCTGACCTTTTAACCAGTCAACTGCCATCTGTCCTTCTTTTTCCATATCGGAAACGATAGAAGCTTCATAAAGGCTCTCGTCAGCATCGATTACACGGTCAAACAGGATAACCTTAACGCCTGCATTCTGTGCGTCTGTTAAAACAGAATCCCAGCCTGCCGTATCAGCAGCGGAAAGAAGCAGGTAATCAACTTCATTCTGAACAAATGTCTGTGCGAACGCAATCTGCTCTTCATTCTTGTTGCTGTATGAGAAAGATGCGTCATAACCGTTTTCTTTCGTAAAGGTTGCTTTCAGGTCAGCGTCATTTGCCGTACGGTATCCGGACTCGTTCGGGTCGTTGTTGATGATACCTACCTTAATCAGGTCTCCTGAACTTGAAGATGCTGCCGCGCTGTCAGAAGATGATGCTGCACTGTCTGAAGATGCAGCCGTGCTGCCGCCGTCGCTGCCACAGCCTGTTACTACTGCAGCTATCATAGCTGCACTAAGTACGATACTCAATACTTTCTTTTTCATTTCTATATCCTCCTTTAATTTTCAGTAAGGTATTTTTATAGAATATCTCCTTACTGGTTCAACTTTAACAGAATTTTGACATTTATGCAAGCCATAATTCGTTGTATTTACTAATTTAATTGCTTTTTATAATACAAATTCTTCCATCTTTGGTATTATTTCAATACAAATTCCATTTTTTGTACATTATTTTATGGTTTGCATCTATTTTATGTCCGTTTTTTTCCGAT
>JAMPCN010000067.1 GCA_023666125.1 Bacillus sp. (in: firmicutes)
ATGTTCCCATCAGGTCTTTTCCCCTGCGGGTATCTAAAAGCGGCATATCCAGCACCACGATGTCAATTCCCTTTTCTTTGGTGAGAATGTGCCACTGTTCCAATATTTCCTCATAGTTGCGTCCAAGCCTGTCTATGCTTTTTATGTACAGCAGGTCATCTTTTTTCATACGGCACACCATACGTTTATAAGACGGACGGTCAAAATTCTTTCCCGACTGCTTGTCCATAAAAATGTTCTTTTCCGAAACATCCATCTCCTGTAAGGCAATCCGCTGTCTGTCTTCATTCTGATCCCGGCTGCTGACACGAACATAACCATACACATCCGCCATAAATTCTCCTTTCCTGCTTTAAATCCAAAGCAGAACGCCACCTGTATCGCCGTCCATCTTCCTATTGTGCTTCTATGCTCCGCAATGTATGCAAAATCGTTAAATCTGCTCTCTGCAAGATATGAAAGCCTCACCTATTTTACATCACCATAAACAAATATAAAAATATGTGTTTCAACATTGACAAATACTTTTATATTTGTTATTATATGAATGTCAGGAGGAAATACTGTATGAAAAGCTATTCATCAAGGGAGATTATCAAAATGCTGAAAGCGGATGGATGGTATGAAGTAAATATTGTTGGAAGCCACCACCAATACAAGCACCCAACCAAAAAGGGGCGTACAACCGTCAAGCATCCCGATAAAAACATCCCACTCCCAACGCTAAAGCGCATTGAGCAACAATCAGGACTAAAATTTAATTAATTCCGGTATTTTCTCCCAGCCAACAATGAAAGGGGCATTATAAAATGAAAAAAACTGAACGCTATTTTTATCCTGCTGTTTTTACCTACGCACCTAATCAGGAAATAGCCGTGGACTTTCCGGACTTAGGGGCAGCTACCAGTGGCACTAATGAGGATGACGCTTTATTATCTGCCCGTGAACTACTCGGCTGTGTCATTTATGGACTTGAAGAGGATGGGGATGAAATTCCCGCACCAACGCCCTTATCTGACATAAAAACAAAAGAAAATGAAAGATCCGTCCTTATTGATGTTTATATGCCATCTATACGCATGGCACAGGTAAACCGCTCTGTAAACCGCACCGTAACGCTCCCTGCTTGGCTTAATGCTATTGCCTTAGAGCATAATGTGAATTTTTCCCAAATTCTTCAGGATGCATTAAAAACACAGCTTCATTTAAGATAAAACTTCTTACACTCTGTTGTCGAATATGCTATATTAGACGTAGAAAAGGGGAAAGCCATAGAAGCGACTCTATGGTTTTCCCATATTGACAATATTTTTCTTTTCAAATATCCCATAAAACTTGATACGTTGTATTTGGGTGGTATGCTTACCAGCATATGTATATGGTTCGGCATGAAATGTCCTTCTATAATCTCCATTCCCTTATATCCGCACAGTTGCTCCATTTTATGTGTGCTAAGCTGTTTGCTTTCTTAGCCATTAAAATCACACTGCCCCCCGCATGGCAGGCGGTTTATATCTCGTGCGCTTTGCGCTCTCGACTGGGTCACGATTCAACAAACAAAACAGAAAATAAACCGATATCGGTTCTATTTATTTCCTGCTTTGTTATTAAGCCAAACCTACCACTGTTTTGCCTTGACCTGCTGCACCTATACGCTGCATCAACACTTAATTTCCAGATATCCCAAAAGCTTGCTCATATCATACTCTGTCAGCACACCCGCGTGGGAATCATAAAATTTCCCGTCAAAGTGTACCAGATAATGACAAAAACGGCCCATTCTTTCCATCAAAATCGCGCATTTGGGCAGTACGGTATCTTTTCCTTCCGTATACATGATAATATCGGTATGGTCGATACCGTAATAATTCAAAGCAGAAATAACACGCCCCATTGTCGCCTGCCACTCTCTGCAGTCCATTACACTGATTACTTCCGCAATCGTAGTTCCCGCCAACATTGCCACGCAGGCCTGCCCGCAAAGTCCGTCTTCTTCCAATTTGATAACGTCGATGCTGTCAATCTTACGAATCGGATTCTCAAAACTGTATGGGCTGTTCTGATCCATACGGATTAAGGAACCGTTGACATGCAGCAGTATTTTATGTATGGAACCCGGCTCTACGCTCACTGCGGATTCATCTTCAATACGGATATAATAATTGCCTTTCTCCTTGGGATGCAGTTCACAATCGATAATCTTATTATCCAATACTAAATCGCCTTGAATGACATCCCTCTGCTTACATACCTCCCATACATTAAAAGGAAGATGAATCTCATATCCTTTGTCCTGTTTTTCGACTTTAGCTTCAAAAAAATACCTCATGTTTCCTCCATTCCGGTGTCTTACACCTATATTTAATAAATTGTACTGCTTTTTTCTATACCCAGTTATTATTGTAGCAAATTTCCGGGAAGTTGAAAACCACTTTTTATCAATATCCGCCCGATAAATCCTCAAAGCTGATATTGATATCCACATCGCCCTTAATGCCGTCTATGCTTCCCTCATCCGTATACTGCCATACTTTGAACTGATAAGGGAAATAAATCTCCTCATCATAATAAGCAAACCATTTATCATATTCCTCCAGTTTTTCCATATCCAGTAAGAGCATAAAAGTCTTTAAATTGCCGTAAATCATTGGCGTATAGCCCGCCTGTTTTATTTTTTCACAAAAAGTAATACAGTACTGTGTCCGTTCCTCTTTCGTCAAATCTTTTGTTCTCGCGTTTTTATTGGTTACGGCCTCCACATCCAACACGACCGGATAGGTAACGTCATAAGACGCTAACGCATTCAGTACAAATTCCGCCTCTTCCTTTGCCTCCTCGTCGCTGGTTGCCTGTGTGAAAAAATAAACGCCGACCGCAATATTGTTATCCAACGCACCATTGATGTTGTCTTTAAACGTAGCGTCTTCTACGATTTCTCCCTCCGTATAGCCGCGGATACCAAGGCGGATAAAGGCATATTCCACATCATCCCCTGCTACTTTATCCCATTCAATTTTTTCCTGATAACGGGAAACATCAATCCCCTTATGGGAAACCAGTTCGCCGTTTTCGTAATATTCCAAAAGTCCTTCGTCCGTATGTATAAAATTCTCCGATAAATAAGGATGTTTCGCAATAGTATCTAAAATCGGGAAAAAATAATATTGATTGCTGTCTACCAGAACAATTTCCTCCGGAAAAAACTGCCTGACCATGTTAAGCGCGCCGTCTCCGGAAAGCAACAGTTCCTTCATTGCCGCAATCATTTCCTCTTTTGTTTCTTCTTTCGCCTGTTTTGCGGCTTCCTCCACCGCCTGTGCAAGCATGGCATCCACTTCTTCTTTCGTATAATTATCCTGTAACTGTACCACCTGCTCCATTGCTTCTTCCGCCTCGATACGGGAAGCGCGGTATTGAAAGAGTATAATCAGGCCAAACGTAATGGCGCTTAAAGTCACAATGCAGAGGATGATGGAAGCAAACAATATTTTATTTTCATTTCGCCGCTGCTTTCTTTTTTTTATCTTCGTCTGTAAACTATTATCCTGCATCCGTACAATCACATTCCTTTCCCGCTTTCCGGCGTTTCCTAAAAGCGTTCGCTGAAATAACTCTTAAAGCCTTCCCCGAAAATCTCGGTCGCGCTTGTAATCACCATAAAAGCGTCCGTATCTTCTTCTTTGACAATGACTTCCACACGCGGAGATATTTGCTTTTTGGTAACGCACATCAGCACCTGTTTTTCCTTTCCGCTGTACGCTCCGCGCCCTTCAATATAGGTTACGCCGACATCTAATTCCGTTAAAAGCCGCTGCGTAATCTGCTTTGGTTTATCGCTGATAATATAAAGAAGTTTCGCTTCGTCTCTTCCATATAATACAAGATCCAATACGATAGAATTAACAACTACCGTAATTCCCGCATACATCGCGGCATCAATGTTTTTTAAAACAATACCCGACATACTTATAATAATAACATCCGTAATAAAGAAAAGCGCTCCTGTCTTAATATACGGCAGTTTTGTCCGCAGCCATTTGACAATGATATCCATGCCTCCGGTCGTCGTTCCCATCTTCATGATAACGCCAATGGAGACTGCATACACAACGCCGCCCGCCAATGCTGCTAACAGTATATCATCTGTTGCCGGTCCAAAGGGGGCTAAAATATTGGTAAATGCGGAAATAAGTGTAATCGCGTAAATCGTCGATATCGTAAATCTGATGCCGAACTGCCAGACGGCAAACAGCAGAATAGGGATGTTGAGCATAAAAATCAACGTACCGGTCTCCACCGGTAAAAATCTGCTGATGATAATGGCAATTCCCGTTACGCCGCCGGGAACAAGATTATTCGGGTCGATAAAAAGGCTGATTGCCGCCGCATTAAGAAAAGACGCTCCTGTAATGACCGCATATTTTTTTACTGTTTTTTTCATGCGATTTCCCTTTCTAAAGCTTTGCACTTAGTATGCGGACTTATTACGCATCATATTCTTTTATGCCTTTTAAATACTTGCCCGGACTACTTTCGGCTTATAACCGCTTTCCTCTAACGCCTTAATAATCTGGTTTTTATGTTCCGTTCCGTAAGCTTCCATTGTGATACGAAGCTCTACGGCCGCGTTTCTGTTGATAGACACAAACTGGTTATGTTCCAATTTAATAACGTTTCCGCTCTGTTTGGCAATCACATCGGAAACTCTCGACAATTCTCCCGGCTTATCCGGTAAAAGCACCGATACGGAGAAAATTCTATCCCGCAGCACAAGCCCCTGCTGCACCACGGACGACATTGTAATCACATCCATGTTGCCGCCGCTTAAAATAGAGACAATCTTTTTATTTTTGACAGACAGATGTTTTAGCGCCGCCACCGTTAAAAGCCCGGAATTTTCCACTATCATTTTATGGTTTTCCACCATATCCAAAAAGGCTACGACAAGTTCTTCGTCTTCCACGGTAATGATATCGTCAAGATTTTTGCTGACATATGGGAAAATCAGACTGCCCGGCGTTTTTACCGCCGTACCGTCTGCAATCGTATTGACCGCTTCCAGTGTCTGCACCTTACCCGCTTCTACGGACTTTTGCATACAGTTTGCTCCTGCGGGTTCCACACCGATTACCTGTATTTTCGGATTTAAAAGTTTTGCCAGCGTGGAAACGCCGGTTGCCAGCCCGCCGCCGCCAATCGGCACAAGAATATAATCCACAAGCGGAAGTTCCTTGATAATTTCCATAGCAATCGTTCCCTGCCCGGTTGCCACATCCAAATCGTCAAAGGGGTGGACAAACGTATATCCTTTTTCTTCTGCCAACTGATATGCATAAGCGCAGGCCTCATCATAGACGTCTCCATACAGAATCACTTCCGCGCCGTATCCCTTTGTCCTGTTTACCTTGATAAGCGGCGTCGTTGTCGGCATCACAATCGTGGACTTAACGCCATAGCACTTGGCCGCATAGGCAACGCCCTGCGCATGGTTTCCGGCAGACGCCGTAATCAGTCCTTTCTGCCTGTCCTCATCCGATAAGGTGCTTAGTTTATAATATGCGCCTCTTAACTTATACGCCCCCGTAAACTGCATATTTTCCGGCTTTAAATAAACCTTGTTTCCGGTCTGTGCGCTAAAATAATCACTGTATACCAGTTTAGTCTCCGTTGTGACACGTTTCACAATCTCACATGCTTCCTCAAACTTTTCCAACGATAATTCCATCCTTACCACCTTGCCTTTCTCTCTCAGTCTGTGGCGTTTGCTGCCGCACCGGCATCGAACAATGCGTTCACAAATTCCTCTGCGTCAAATTTCTGCAAGTCCTCTATTGACTCCCCGACGCCGATATATTTTACCGGAATCTTTAATTCGGATTGAATCGCTACGGCGATACCGCCTTTGGCAGTGCCGTCCATCTTTGTCAGGATAATGCCGGTCAACTCCGCCGTCTCGCCAAACTCCCTTGCCTGCTGTAAGGCGTTCTGCCCCGTTGTTGCGTCTAAAACCACCAGATTTTCCCTGTGGGCATCCGGAAATTCTTTGTCAATAATACGGTTGATTTTTTTAAGCTCCTCCATGAGATTTTTCTTATTATGGAGCCTCCCTGCGGTATCACATAAAAGGACGTCCACATTCCTTGCCCTTGCCGCCGTGACCGCATCATAAATAACGCTTGCCGGGTCTGCACCCTCTTTTCCGCCAATAATATCCACGCCTGCGCGGTGCGCCCATTCCGTTAGCTGTTCCCCGGCCGCCGCTCGGAAAGTATCCGCTGCCGCCAGCATAACTTTTTTATTCTGTGCCTTTAACTTACCCGCCAGCTTTCCTATGGAAGTCGTTTTCCCGACCCCATTTACGCCGATAACCAGAATAACGGACTGCTTATGCTCAAATTCATAAGCCGTTTCTCCCACCTGCATCTGTTCTTTGATATTTTGAACCAGAAATTCCTTGCAGGCCTGCGGCTCTTTAAGATGATTTTCTTTTACCTGCTTACGCAGTTTTTCCAGAATTTCCTGCGTCGCATTCACGCCAATATCGCCCATAATCAGGATTTCTTCCAGTTCTTCATAAAAATCCTCGTCAATATTGGAAAAACCGCCAAAGACGGAATCAATTCCATGCACGATATTATTTCTTGTTTTTGTCAGCCCGTCTTTTAATCTACTAAAAAGACCTTTTTTTTCTTCATTCATCAATCATCCAATTCCTTATCAATTAAATTGACACTGACTAACGTGGAGACGCCCTTCTCCTGCATCGTAATGCCATAGAGTCTGTCCGCTTTCTCCATCGTGCCGCGCCTGTGCGTAATCACAATAAACTGCGTACTCTTTGTCAGTTTATGTAAGTACTTTGCAAACCGTCCTACGTTATTTTCATCCAAAGCCGCCTCAATCTCATCCAAAAGACAGAACGGGGAGGGCTTTAAATTCTGAATCGCAAAGAGCAGACAGATTGCCGTAAGCGACTTCTCGCCACCGGACATCTGCATCATATTGACTAATTTTTTCCCCGGCGGCTGCGCAATAATGCGGATGCCCGCTTCTAAAACGTCTTCGTCCTCAATCAGTTCCAGACTGCCTTTACCGCCGCCGAACAGTTCCTTAAATACCTTATCAAACTCCCTGTTGATTTCGCCGAATTTTTCATTAAACTGCTTTCGCATGGAGGTGTCAAGTTCTTCAATAATGCCAAGCAGCGTCTGCTCCGCTTCCACCAAATCGTCATGCTGCGTCTTTAAAAAAGTATAACGCTCCATCAGATTTTTGTAATCCTCAATCGCATTGACATTGACGTCTCCTAACTTTCTGATTTCATCCTTTAACCTGGAAATGTCTTTTTTCATAGCAGATAAATCGGACATCTCCTCATTGCGCATGGAGGCCGCATCCGAAAGCGTAATCTCATATTCGTCCCACATATAATTAATCTGGGATTCAATAGATGTTTCCAGCTTCTCTTTCTGTGCATTCAAACGATAAACTTCCTTATCTAACGAGTTCATCTGATTGGAAAGTTCTTCTCGTTCCTTGAAAAAGTTTTTCTGTTTGGCCGCAAGTTCTTCTTTAGCCGCAATGTCCTCCTGCAATTTTACCTCTGTGTCGGACTGCGTCGTATGGGAAGCTAAAATCGTCTTTTCGATTTCCAGAATACTTTCTTTCTTTCGCTCAACTTCCTCTTTGCTTAACTGCAAGCCGTCTTTTACTTCCTTAAGTTCCGCTTCATGCCGCTCTATTTCTCCTACGATACGCTCTACATTCTGTCTGTGGAATTCTTCTTTCTGGCGCATTTTCTCCACTTCCACATCCCATTCGGACACTTTTGCGGACTGTTCGGATTCTTCGGCACGTTCTTTCTCCAACAGGCTCTGGAACTCCGCAATCTGCGCTTCCACATTTTTTTCCAGTTTCTCGGAGTCTTCCAGTTCCCTGATGATATCCTCCTTGCCCTGCTTAATTTCCTTAATCTGCTCTTCCATTTCCATATCTTCATTTTGCAGCGCCTCGGAACCCTCAACGGCTTCGCTCTTACGTTCCCTTGCCTGCTCCACATTGAGCCTTGCGGTATTCTGCTCAATAAATTTGCGCTGCAGCTGCCCTTTAATATCCTCTATCTCAAGGCGCAGTTTATTTCTTTTTGCTTTGGTTTCTTCGATATCGTTTAGCAGAGTATCAATATCTATAACATACTGTTTTACTTTTTTCTCCAGTTCCTCCATCTCACGACGGCGTCCTAACAGATTACTGTTATTCTTAAATGCGCCGCCGCTGATTGCGCCGCCGGGAACAAGCAGTTCCCCTTCTATCGTTACCATGCGGATGCCGTAATGGTATTTTGCCGCGATTTTTACCGCATTATCCACATTATCGACTACCACGATTCTTCCCAATAATGTCCTGGCTACGTTCCGATATTTTTTATCAATTTTTACCAGTTCGTCCGCCATACCGATAACGCCTTTTTCTTTCAAGGCTTCCGAATTTTTAAATTCCTGTGGCTCTTTTATGCTTGTTAATGGCAAAAAAGTGGCACGCCCTGACCTGCTGGACTTTAAATACGCAATCATGCTCTTGGCGGTCTCTTCATCCTCCGTTACAATATTTTGGATATTGCCGCCAAGCGCGGTTTCAATGGCCGTTTCATATTTGGCGTCGGCCTGGATGATATCCGCCACAACGCCGATGATTCCCTTTTCCCTCGATTTTTTCTCCATGACGGCCTTAACCGCACCGCCATAACCCTCATAGCGTTCCGTCAGATTGGAAAGCGCATCCAGTTTGGATTTTTCCTGGTGATATAAAACCTGCGTATCACGGAGCTTCTGGTCTTTGCCCGCCAGTTCCTCACGCATTCCGGCCAGTTTTTCTTCCTGCACTTCCTGATTATCATGAAGCGTTTGAATCTCTTCGTTGACCCTTTCAAATTCTTTTTCCAGATTCTTAATCGTTTCCACCTGCGCCGCTTCATCCGATTTTGCACGCAGCAACCTGGAATTTAACTCCGCTTTACGAATCTGCACCTGCTCTAACATCGCATCAAAACTACCCATCTTGGATTTGATGGTCGCTCTGTTATTCAATGCCTCAATAATCGTATTTTTTCCGCTTTCAATATTATTATTTAACGTCTCAATCCTGTTTTGTACGCCCTCTAAGAGTTCTCTTGCCTCTTCTCTCGCCTGCTGCAACGCTGTCAGCTTTTCATCTATCTCCGCTTTCTGTTTTAAAATATCCTCTTTTTCCTGCTGTTTTTCCTGCATGGATGCCTGAATGGAATTGACTCTGGCATGAAGATGCTCCTCGTTGCCCTGCGCAGAATGAATCTGCTCTTTTAGAACGTTCATCTCGCCCTCTAATTTAGAACGCATAACGCCCGTATCCGTCAACGTAGCCCGCGCCTGTTCGATGGCCTGGTCCAACATCTCTATCCGGCTTTCTATCTGCTCGTATTCTTCTTTAATATGTTCATACTTATGCGTAGTATCTTCCAGTTCTCCTCCAGCAATCGTAAGTTTTTCATCAACGGAATCAAGCTGCTCTTTGATACTGATATTCTCCACCAAAAAGACATTAACGTCCAGCGTCTTTAACTCTTCTTTTTTTCGCAAATAAATCCTCGCTTTTTCAGACTGTTTCTCCAACGGGTCAATCTGTTTTTCCAGTTCGGCAAGAATGTCGTTGACGCGGACAAGGTTTTGCTTCTCATCCTCTAATTTTTTCTGCGCCGCATATTTTCTGCGTTTAAACTTTACAATCCCCGCCGCCTCGTCAAAAAGCTCGCGGCGTTCCTCCGGTTTACCGCTTAGAATCTTATCAATCTGCCCCTGTCCGATAATGGAATACCCTTCCTTACCGATACCGGTATCATAAAAAAGTTCATTGACGTCCTTTAAACGGCATATCGTGCCGTTAATCATATATTCGCTTTCACCGGAACGGTACAATCTTCGGGAAACCGTTACTTCGTTATAATCAATGGCAAGCTGATGGTCCGCATTATCTAACGTAATTGCCACATAAGCGGAACCAAGCGCCTTACGCATCTCCGTACCGGAAAAAATAACATCCTGCATCGAAGCTCCGCGAAGCTGCTTGATACGCTGTTCGCCAAGCACCCAACGGACAGCGTCCGCAACATTGCTCTTTCCGCTTCCATTCGGCCCTACGATACCCGTGATGCCGTTATGGAACTGAAACGTAATTTTATTTGCAAAAGACTTAAATCCCTGTACTTCAATACTTTTTAAATACATGTATCCCTCCGTGCCGTTTTCGCACCATTAATCTTTCATCATTCTGAGCGCTTGATACGCCGCCTGCTGCTCCGCCGCTTTTTTGGTGCGCCCCTGTCCCTCGCCAATTATCTTATCATCAATTCTGGCCTCCACGACAAACAGTTTATCATGGTCGGGTCCTTCCTCTTTAATAAGCGCATAATGAAGCGTTCCCTCATTTTTTTGCTGTACATGTTCCTGTAAAATAGTCTTAGCGTCATAAAAAAGCTGTTTATGCTCCAAATCCGACAGAATAAAGCGGTGAATGTAGGCTTTTGCCTCATCCATGCCGTTATCGACATAGAGTGCGCCGATAATGGCCTCCATAACATCCGAAATAATAGAATCTTTTGTTCTGCCGCCGGTCATTTCTTCTCCTTTTCCCAGCAGAATATATTGCTCCAATCCAAACTCCCTTGCGCAATAGGCAAGCGCCTGTTCGCATACCATAGATGCCCGAAGCCTCGTCAACTGTCCTTCCGCCATCGTTTCATGCTCACGGAAAAGAAATTCGCTTGAGACAAGTTCTAATACGGCATCCCCCAAAAATTCCAGACGCTCATAGTCATCATATTTATTGATTTTCTGCTCATTGGCGAAAGAACTGTGCGTCAACGCCTGTCTGAGCAGATGTTTATCCCTGAAAGAATATCCTATTTTCTGTTCCAGTTCCTCTAACGGTTTTTGCTGCATCCGTATCTCCCATCTAAAAA
Organism: Bacillus sp. (in: firmicutes); assembly: GCA_023666125.1. Lineage (GTDB taxonomy): Bacteria > Bacillota > Clostridia > Lachnospirales > Lachnospiraceae > UBA3282. Next base: position 10,994 of record JAMPCN010000067.1, read on the forward strand.
AACCCTTTCCGAAAGGGTTTTTCTTTTACTGTGCCGACTGAATCGAACTTTTTATTAACTGAACCGCTTCTTCCACTGTTGTTATATGTTCCGTCTTCTCCGGCGGAATTTCTATATCAAATTCTTCTTCAATTCCCATTACAATCTGAAAAATATCCAAAGAATCCGCACCCAAATCTTCCATAAAAGTCGTTTCCATCGTAATCTCTTTCGGGTCTACATTTAAGACCTGTGCAATGACCTGTTTTAACTTTTCAAATTCCATAGAAACAGCCAGCCTTTCCTAATCCTGTACGGTAATTTTTTCTCTGATTTTCTCGTTGATTTTCTGCTCTTTAAAGGTAATACACTGTAAAATAGAGTTTTTGATTTCAACCGATTTAGAACTGCCGTGCGTCTTTACAACAAGACCGTTTAAACCAAGCATCGGCGCGCCGCCGTACTGCTCCAAATCAAATGCTTTTAACGTTTGCTTTAACGCAGGCTTTACCAAGAGTGCGCCAATCTTACTGCGAAAGGAAGTCATCATGCCTGCTTTTACCTTTTTAATTAAAGTGCCGCCGACGCCCTCATACATTTTTAAAATCACGTTGCCGACAAATGCCTCACATACAATGACATCCGCCAGCCCCGCCGGAATATCCCTTGCCTCGATGCTTCCCGTAAAATTAATATCAGGACAGCTTTTTAGAAGAGGAAACGTTTCCTTGACAAGCGCGTTGCCCTTTTCTTCTTCCGCGCCGATATTGACAATCGCCACTTTTGGATTTTTAACGCCCATTACATTTTCCATATAAATAGAACCCATCTTGGCAAACTGTACAAGATGAGACGGTCTTGCATCCACATTCGCGCCGCAGTCTACAAGCAGCGCGCAGCCGTTCTCCGTCGGAATAATCGGCGCAAGCGGTGGTCTTTCCACGCCTTTAATCCTGCCTACGATAACCTGTCCGCCCACTAAGGATGCGCCGGTGCTGCCCGCCGATACATAAGCGTCGCATGTGCCGTCCTTTACCAGATAAAGGGCTTTTACCAAAGAGGAATCTTTCTTTGTACGGATTGCCATAACGGGAGGTTCCGCCGTCTCGATAATCTCACTTGCGGGAACAATCGTAAGCTGCTCTTCCGGATAGGTATATCCGGCAAGCTCGGCTTTTACCGCCTCTTCTTTTCCCACCAGATAAATTTTTACTTTCCGGCTCTCGTTAATCGCTTCCACAGCGCCTTTTACAATCTCTTTCGGCGCATTGTCACCGCCCATGGCGTCAACCGCTACATTTACATATTCTCCCATGACAATTCCCGTATTCCTTTCGTCAATTCGCAAACCCGTGCCATATGCACATTCTCTTTCTTGTCCAAGCATCTTATACTAATATACTAAACCATGGGGTAAAAATCAAGTTATTCATAAAAAAATCAAGAGATTATATATCATATAAGCTCTTGATTTCATCTGCGTTTTCTTCCGTTAGTTAGTCAACCGCTATAATTTCTTTTTTGTTGTATGTGCCGCACTTTTTGCATACTCTGTGAGGAACCATCAGCGCGCCGCATTTACTGCATTTTACCAATGTCGGAGCAGACATTTTCCAGTTTGCTCTTCTCTTATCTCTTCTTCCTTTAGAAGATTTGTTCTTAGGACAAATAGACATCGTTACACCTCCTTATTCGCATTAAAGATATCTTTTATCACTGCCATCCGGGGGTCAGGAACGAATGTATCACATTCACAGCTTCCTGCATTTAAATCCTTGCCGCACTGTAAGCATATGCCTTTACAATCCGGCTTACACAACACTTTCCGAGGCCAGTTGATTATGATTTCATTGTTCAGTAAGTCCTCTACATTCAGTTGATAACCGTCCATAAAAACCTGGTCATCATCCGATATATCCTCTTTATCCGATTCCGTCCTCTCCACGTCAGGCGCATGCACTTGTCTGTTAATATGAAGCTTAAGCTTCTCTTTAACGGGTTTCAAACATCGGTCACACTTCATAGCAAACGTTATTTCCGTCTCTCCCACAACCTCTGCCCTGTTCTTACCGGTATTGGTAAAGACAAAGCAAATTGGCGTCATGTCAAGAATCTGGAATGTCTCCCTGCCAACGGCTACCTTAGTCAGTTCCGCTTTCACCTGCATGGTAAGTTCTTTGTCATCGGATGTTAATACATCAGTTAAATTTATGAACATAGCCGACTCCTATCCACACTCAAATTATTATACATAGGCGGCTTAGGTTTGTCAACACTTTATTGCATCCGCCTGTTTCTTTAACACTCCCGTTTTCTTTTTATCACGTATCATATAAATGACGATACCCGCCACGGTAAGCAATGATACTGCCTCGCATACCCGCCAATACCAGGGTTCTTTAAACCGCACCTGAAAACTTCCCGTAAATCCCGCCGGAACGGATACGGAAACGCGATATGACTCACCGGGTATGACTTGCAGTTTTTCGCCACTGTCGGCTGTCGCGTAATATCCCTTATATAAAATCAACGGCACTTCCACCTGTGCAATCTTATCTGAATGATTGCTAAGAGAAACTGCTATGCCGTTTTTCTCCCTATGCCAATCGTCTATCTGCACATTATCAGTATCATAAGTCAACCGGTCAACATATTTTTCCTTATATTCATCCAAACCGGTATATTTATCCCATGCAACCGGAATATACTCCCCATACCCCACATCCAAAAAGTCCAGTTCTCCGGCCTGATAAACCTGATAAATATGTCCTGTATTAAGACACTCGCTCATATAGGATATTCCCTGCCATACAGATAAAAAGAGCAGCAATCCTGCCAGTATATTTCTATGCTTTTGCGCAATCCACTCTTTTTTTAAAATAATGCAGGATAAATAAGCCAGCAGCAAACCTGAAATGACTAAAAACCGCCACGGATATTGAAGACTCTTAACGGACATTTTTAATATCGGAATCCTATCGACAAACCATGTATAGGGAAATAAATACGTCGTCATAAAAAGGCTTAAGGCAATCAAAAATACAACCAGATATTCTTCTTTCTTTTCCGATATATTTCTTTCCTTTTTTCCAAAACATAAAACTATCCAGCCTGCCAACGCCGCCATAGCCGCACAGCCAACAGTACGCGGCATATCCGCTATGGCGCCTTGATTTAATCCGACAGGCCCTCCCATAGCCAGATAATCGGTCATAAAAAGCTGCGCCACAACAGCGGATCTCCCCTCCAGTTTATACGGCGTATAGGAGTCAAGATTATTAATTACATACGTTCCGCTGAACATATAGTCCAAAAAGGGAACAAGAAACCAGAGATTGCAGCATATCATCGCCGCAACAGCTTTACCAAATACAAGCAGCGTCTTTTTCCGTATTGTTTTTTTCCATAAAACAAAAACCGTCAGAATGATAAAAAGAGCCGTTATTTCCGTCGTCAGCATATGGGATAGAAAAATACCGCTGCATCCAATCGTAAGCGGAATCCAGCTTCTGCTATGCTCTTTTGACTCTTCCGGAAGCGTATAAATCCGCCACAATCCGTATACAACTAACGGCATAAATGCCATTGCCGCATACTCTCCTGCCGCTCCCCTTGCAAAAATACTGTACAGACGATAGATATTGAGTGAATATACCACCGTACATACAATGCCCGCTTTGTCGTTACTCATTTTGGAAAAGCAATGATAAGCGATAAAGATTGTCAATGCATTAATGAAAATAATATAAAATTTATAAGCCGCCTGTATGGATACCCCGAAAATACGCAAAACCGCCGGAATATATAACAGAAAATCACCATAAAATACAGAGGCGGCATACCCATGCCCATTCAGCCATTCCGGCACGATTTTAACCGGAAAGACGCCATTTTGCAAGGCGATACTGATTCCTTCCATTCTCTGCAGATGGAATCCCATATCATAAGAATTGCCGAACAAATAATTGGTCATCAGCGGAATATTGCTGGTAACAAACAATAAAAAAAGAATTTTGAAGCGCAATTTCATCTTTTCATTGGTAAAGACCTTATCTTTTAACAGATAAAGAATCACTAATCCATCTATTAACAAAAAGCACGCTACAATCCCAAACAGGAAGTTTCTTGTCGCAATCGGCGAGGTAAAAACTCTGACGTTTCTCAGTAAGATATAATCTCCATCAACCGCATCTCCGGTCAGTCTTCCCCATACCTTTAACGGTTCCGCATAACGCACTTTAAAATCACACGATAAACTCCCGGAAGCTTTTAGTGGAATTTTAGCAATTCTCTCGTCCAGCCGTCCGCCTGCGTATTGAACCTCTAATGCCGTTCCGTTTCCTCCCATAAATTCATACTCTGCCTCAACCGTATATAAGCCTTTAGGCAGAGAAAAGGCAGGTGTAGCAACGTAACTGTGACCGGTTGACATATCTACATAAAATCCGCTTTCTCCGGAATCATAGAACAAGTCTTCCTGTGCATAATTTAATTCCACCTTTTCACGTCTGCTATATACAAAGCCTGCGATACAGGTAATCAATAATTCCACGGCAATGAAAGAAATCCAAAATTTCTTACCTGCTTTAAAACTTAGGAACATCCTTTTTCCTCCAAAATAACTTACTTTATCTGTCCTTCCAGCACTGTTGCAGCCTCTTCTATCGCCTTATCCATGCCTGCCGGATTCTTGCCGCCCGCCTGCGCCATATTCGGACGTCCGCCGCCACCGCCGCCGACAAGCGCCGCAATGCCTTTAATCAGGTTTCCGGCATGAGCGCCTTTAGCCATTGCGCCGTCTGTCGCCATGGCAATTAAGTTTACCTTACCGTCTTTATCGGATGCCAGTACAACAACGCCTTCGCCCAGCTTTTCTTTTAACTGGTCGCCCAAATCGCGCAGACCGTTCATATCCACGCCGGACACTTTAGCGGCAAGAAGTTTTACGCCTTTTACCTCTTTTACCTTGTCCATAACGTCTCCTAACGCATCTTTTGCCGCCTTGCTCTTTAAAGATTCATTTTCGCTTTGCAAAGTTTTTAATTCCGCCATTAAATGCTGACATCTGTCAAGCAGGTTAGCAGGGGTCGCCTTCAATATTTTTGCCGCCTCTTCCAGCTTTTCTTCCAACTGCGCATAATATTTCACAACGCCGTCGCCTGTCAGCGCCTCAATCCTTCTGACGCCAGCCGCAACGCCGCTCTCGGAAATAATCTTGAAGGAAGAAATAACACCCGTATTGGCAACATGCGTACCGCCGCAGAACTCCTTGGAGAAGTCACCCATCTCCACAACGCGCACCATTTCTCCGTACTTTTCGCCAAAAAGAGCCATCGCTCCCGTCTTTTTTGCTTCCTCCATCGTAAGGACTTCAGTTACTACCGGAAGATTCTCCGCAATCTTTTCATTGACAATCCGCTCAACCTTCTGCAATTCTTCCGCCGTCATGGCAGAAAAGTGAGAAAAGTCAAAACGGAGTCTTTCGCCGTCGTTATAGGACCCCGCCTGTTCCACATGCGTGCCAAGCACCATACGCAGCGCTTTCTGTAAAAGATGCGTTGCACTGTGGTTTTTACAGGTTGCGCCTCTCCTTTGCGCATCTACTTGCAGAGTCACGGTATCGCCCGTTTTAAACATGCCGGATGCCACACGGCCGATATGCGCCACTTTGCCGCCTAAAAGCTGCACGGTATCTTCCACTTGAAACTCACCGTCTGCGCTGTGGATAATGCCGATATCGCCGGACTGTCCGCCCATCGTCGCATAAAACGGCGTCTCCTCTACAAAAATAGTTCCGACTTCACCGTCTGTCAATGCCTCTACCAGTTCGGTCTCTGTTGTCAGCACCGAAATCTTGGAATCATGCACTAACTTATCATATCCGACAAACACAGACGTTACCGCAGGGTCAATGGACTCGTACACCGTCACATCCGCGCCCATGTAGTTTGTTACTTTACGCGCCTTGCGCGCCTTGACTTTCTGCTCCTCCATCGCCGCCGCAAAGCCTTTTTCATCCACGCCGAAATCCTTTTCTTCCAGAATTTCTTTCGTCAAATCAATCGGGAATCCATACGTATCATATAATTTGAACGCATCTTCCCCGGAAAGTTCTTTTTTATTTTCCTTTTTCAGGTTTTCTTCCATTTCCATTAAAATAGTAAGGCCCTGGTCGATTGTCTTGTTGAATTTATTTTCCTCCTGCGTCAATACATTGAAAATAAACTCTTTCTTCTCGTCCAGTTCCGGATAACCGTCCTTAGAACCCTCTATGACCGTATTGCTCAAATCGGCAAGAAACGTTCCCTGAATGCCGAGTTTACGCCCCTGTCTCGCCGCCCTTCTGATAATACGGCGAAGCACATAGCCGCGCCCCTCGTTAGACGGCATGATGCCATCGGAAATCATAAACGTAGCGGAGCGGATATGGTCGGTAATAATACGGATGGAAACATCCGTCTCTTCTTTTTTCTTATAAGTAACACCTGCTATTTCACAAACCTTTGTCCGCAGCGCAAGTATCGTATCGACGTCGAAAATAGAATCCACATCCTGCACGACGGAAGCAAGTCTTTCCAATCCCATGCCGGTATCAATATTTTTCTGCGACAGTTCCGTATAATTTCCTTTACCGTCATTGTCAAACTGCGTAAATACATTATTCCAGATTTCCATATAGCGGTCGCAGTCACAGCCTACCGTACAATCCGGCTTCCCGCAGCCATACTTTTCCCCACGGTCATAATATACCTCGGAACAGGGTCCGCAAGGCCCGGAGCCATGCTCCCAGAAATTATCCTCTTTTCCGAAACGGTAAATACGCTCCGGCGCGATGCCGATTTCCTTTGTCCAGATTGCAAACGCTTCGTCATCTTCTTCATAGATAGAGGGGTAGAGCCTGTCCGCGTCCAGTCCGACCACTTCTGTCAAAAATTCCCAGCACCAGGCGATTGCTTCATGTTTAAAATAATCCCCGAAAGAAAAATTACCGAGCATTTCAAAGAAAGTACCGTGTCTCGCCGTCTTTCCGACGTTTTCCAAATCGCCTGTACGAATACATTTCTGACAAGTCGTCACGCGGCGTCTCGGCGGTATCTCCTGTCCTGTAAAATAGGGCTTTAACGGCGCCATACCGGAATTAATTAACAATAAGCTGTTATCGTTATGCGGCACCAAAGAAAAACTTTTCATTTTCAAATGTTCCTTGCTCTCGAAAAATTCAAGAAACATGCGTCGCAATTCGTTCACACCATATTTTTTCATCTGTCCTATACTCCTTTCTCAGCCTGCGATGTTTGTGTCTGGCGTTACCAACGTCAACACAAACTCGCGGTTGAAAGAATTTATTCTTTCAACCTCTAGAAATCAAACTTATCTGCGAAATACTCGTCCAACTTATCAATCTGTACGCGTTCCTGCTCCATGGAATCCCTGAACCTGACAGTGACGCAGTTATCCGTCTCGGAGTCAAAATCGTAAGTAATGCAAAACGGCGTGCCGATTTCATACTGCCGTCTGTATCGCTTGCCGATATTTCCTCTGTCGTCA
>JAMPCN010000068.1 GCA_023666125.1 Bacillus sp. (in: firmicutes)
GTCCAACCATATCTTCCGTAACATATACAGGCACATGCTTTCTGCCATCATGAACAGCAAATGTATGTCCAACGAATGACGGGAAAATAGTAGAACGGCGGGACCAGGTTTTAATAACCTGTTTCTGTCCTGACTCATTCATAGCATCTACTTTTTTCAATAAGCTTGCATCTGCAAATGGTCCTTTTTTCAGTGATCTTGCCATGACTCTTCCTCCTTATTTAATCGCTCTGCCGTCTCTTCTTCTTACAATCAGCTTATTGGACGCTTTTTTCTTCTTACGCGTCTTTAAGCCGAGCGCCGGTTTACCCCAAGGTGTACATGGACCCGGGCGGCCAATCGGAGCCCTGCCTTCACCACCGCCGTGCGGATGGTCGTTAGGATTCATAACAGAACCACGGACTGTCGGACGGATGCCCATATGACGTTTACGTCCGGCTTTACCAAGCTTAATCAGGTTGTGGTCTCCATTGCCGACATTGCCGACTGTTGCACGACATACAATAGGAACCATTCTCATTTCACCGGAGGGAAGTCTGAGTGTTGCATATTTGCCTTCTTTCGCCATCAACTGTGCGCCGTTTCCCGCGGAACGAACAAGCTGTCCGCCCTTACCCGGATATAACTCAATATTGTGAATCACCGTACCTACCGGAATGTTGGATAACGGCAGGCAGTTTCCAAGTCTTACCTCGGCGTCCGGTCCGTTCATGACTTTCATGCCGTCTGTCAGGCCTTCCGGCGCCAAAATATAGGACTTGAGTCCGTCTTCATAACAAATTAACGCAATATTGGCAGACCTGTTAGGGTCATACTCAATACCGATTACCGTTGCCGGAATTCCGTCTTTATTTCTCTTAAAATCAACGTTTCTATATAATCTTCTGCTGCCGCCGCCATGGTGTCTGACTGTAATTTTACCTTGATTGTTACGTCCGGCGTTTTTCTTTAAAGATGTGCAAAGCGCCTTTTCAGGTGTCGTCTTTGTAATCTCGGAAAAATCAGAACCGGTCATATTACGTCTGGAAGGTGTATATGGGTTATAAGTCTTAATTCCCATGATTTTATCTCCTTTTCTTCTTGATTTTTGCGCAGCGCGTCTTCGCTGCATACATTATCCTGCCGTAGGTGTTCCTACAAACCGGCAAAAATTTCTATATCCTTGCTATCTTCCGTCAACTGTACGATAGCCTTTTTGGTCTTGGCCGTTTTGCCATATACCATACCGCGTCTTTTGGTCTTGCCGTCAAGATTCATGGTATTTACTTTCGCTACCTTTGTTCCCTCGAACATTTTCTCTACAGCTTCTTTAATCATTGTCTTATTTGCTTCCGGATGAACCAGAAAAGTATATTTCTTTTCGCTCATACCCGCCATACTTTTCTCTGTAATAACCGGTTTGAGGATTACATCATAATACTGGATTGCTGCCATTATGCATACACCTCCTCGATTTTCGCTACAGCGTCTTTGGTAAGAACCAGAGTGTCGCCTTTCAAGATATCATATACGTTGATAGCATCCGCATACGCCGTATTGATTTTGGGAAGATTTCTTGCGGAAAGAACAGTATTGTCGTTCTTTTCTCCCAAAACAACCAAGGCTTTGCTTACTTTCAAATTATCCATAACAGCTTTAAAATTCTTAGTCTTGATTTCGTCGAATTTCAGTTCTTCTACGACAATCAGTTTGTTTTCCTGCACTCTGCTTGTCAGTGCGGATTTCAAAGCCGCTCTTTTTTCTTTCTTATTCATTTTGAAAGAATAGTCTCTCGGAACCGGCGCGAATACAACGCCGCCGCCTTTCCACTGTGGAGCCCTGATAGAACCCTGTCTTGCATGACCGGTTCCTTTCTGCCTCCAAGGTTTTCTACCACCGCCGGAAACTTCGGAACGCGTTTTGGCTTTCTGTGTCCCCTGGCGTTTATTTGCAAGATGCTGTACAACTGCCATGTGTACTAAATGTTCATTCACTTTAGCATCAAATATCGCATCGTTTAAGTCCATCTTGCCGACTTCTTTGCCTTCCATATTATAAACAGATACTTTTGCCATCTGAATGGTCCTCCTTTCATCTACAACCAGAGTTGTTATTTCGCCTCGACTTTGGTTGTTTCTTTAATCGTTATCAAGGCTTTTCTTGGCCCCGGCACTGCGCCTTTGACAAGAATCAGATTCTTATCCGCATCCACTCTTACTATTGTAAGATTCTGTACCGTTACTCTCACGCAGCCCATATGTCCCGGCATGCCTTTTCCTTTAAATACTTTACTCGGAGAAGAACATGCGCCGTTGGAACCCTGATGACGATGGAATTTGGAACCGTGTGTCATAGGTCCTCTGTGCTGTCCATATCTTTTAATCGCACCCTGGAAGCCTTTTCCCTTGGAAATAGCCGTTGCATCAACTCTATCGCCAGCTTCAAAGATATCTGCTTTGATTTCGCTTCCGAGCGTATAATCCCCAGCATTATCAAGTTTCAACTCTCTTACAAATCTCTTGCAGGAAACGCCGGCCTTATCAAAGTGGCCTTTTTCCGCCTTATTTGTGCCGTGTCTGTGGATTACTTCTTTTTTACCGTTTTTGTCTTTGTTGACAATTTTTTCTTTCTTGTCTACAAAGCCTACCTGCACTGCGCTGTAACCGTCATTTTCCACTGTCTTAATCTGTGTTACTGCACACGGCCCTGCCTGAAGTACGGTAACCGGTATTAAGCTGCCGTCTTCATTAAAAATCTGTGTCATTCCGACTTTTGTCGCTAAAATAGCTTTCTTCATTCTTTTACCTCCTTGTTTCTACAGCGGACCCTCGAGTAAATTTGAAAAATTTACTTAAAGTTAATTCCGTAGGAATTTACTTTTGGTCATTCTAGTAGGGGTCTTATTTGTTTTTCATCTTGATGTCGATATATACACCTGCAGGCATTTCTAATCTCTGCAGAGCATCAACCGTTTTCGGTGTCGGAGCAATGATGTCGATGAGTCTCTTATGAGTTCTCTGCTCGAACTGCTCTCTGGAATCTTTGTACTTATGAACTGCCCTCAGAATCGTAACAACCTCTTTCTTGGTCGGCAGCGGAACCGGTCCGCTCACCTGGGAACCATTCTTCTTTACTGTTTCGATAATCTTCTTGGCAGACGCATCCACTAACTGATGGTCATAAGCTTTTAATGTAATTCTCATTACTTGACTTGCCATAAAAAAAGTCGCCTCCTTTTCGCACTTTTAAGTTCTAAGTACGACAAGCGGTGACTGTACACTCTCCCGTGTGTGTCCACAAGAAAATCCGCTTCGCAGATTATCTTGGAAAGAATGCTTCGCATTCTTCCACGCGATGTTCCGTAAGGAACTCGCAACGATTGCCGAAAGACATTCGTAACGATTGTCGTCAGACATTCGTTTATACACTACCACGTCGTTTCTGGTCTTGCCAGACGGTCTTGCTTGTACAGTGACTTGTCGTCAGTTTCCTAACTTGACATTCGCTCCACGGAAAAACCTGCCACGCGGGCAGCAACCTCACGCTTCATCGCTATCATGCCACAGCACTTGATAGTATACATGATGTTTTGGGAAGATGCAAGCATTTTTTTAAAAAATTTTTGAATATCTGCTTTCTTCTTTTGTATCCGCCTCCATTTGCGCCGCTTCCTGCAGCAAAGAAGTGAAAAATTCATCTATATATGCAAAGGAATTATACATCCCCGCAGGCGGCCACTCTGCATCAGGCGCAATCGTCATATTGGAATCATTGACCGTAAATTTTCCGGTGTCTTTGTTATCAAAACGCTCCTCAAAAGAAGCCGTGACATAGCGCACACAGCTTTGGATATCATAGTCATCAAGCGTATAACCCACAAATTCCGCCTGTATATGGTCTGTCAGTTTCATACCTACACAGACTCTGCATGTCAGAGTCGGATATTCTTCCGGGCTGATATGCCAAAGATAAGAATATAAGTATAATTCTCCCGAAGCATCCCCCTGTCCGTCCATGCGGTACTGCGCAAACTGCAATTCTGACACCTGTGTCGGATAATTTCGTTCCACATACGCAGTAATTTTTTCCCTATAATCAGACCAGTCAGGGATGCCCGCCGAAAGTTCTTTTTTCTTATCCTGCACCAGACAGGCAACCGCCCCCTCTCCGGACATGACAAAATTGGCAAACGCCTCTCCCGACTGCGCTATGCCGGTTGTCCAGCCGTAAGGCATATCCATTGCATATTTTCCCATCTGTATGCCGCCGGAATCCATACCGTCTTTATGGGCATAACGGATATAGCCTGTTTTCGTTATTTTAAGATTCATTCCGGGATAAATCAAATCCGGATTTTCTATGATATCCCGATTGGCGGCCGCCAGTTCCACATAAGCATTCCCGTCTCCCAACTGCTCTTTTGCAATTTTCCAAAGACTGTCGCCGTCAAGCACCGTATAATCTTCCAAAACTTCCGTCAGGGTCATATACGCTCCGTCCTGTTCCTGTCCGTCCGCCTCATAGATAAAAGCATACTGCCCTGCCGCCAATGCCCCCACACAGGGCATTGCGCTTACCAGGATTGCCGCTCCCAGCAGCATCACTCCCGTTTTCTTTTTTAATCGTAATCCCATCCCCATACCGACGCTTGTTCTCCTAACCAGATATTCTCTGCTTTATTTTCACATGGAAGCACTTCGCCTACAGATTCGGATTTTTCATATTTTTCCCAAAAATCGCTCTGCTTTTTAAACGCTTCCAGTTCCTCTACGCTAAAGCGCGTATAGATGCTGCGGTTTAGAGGCTCGTATGTAATAGCATAATCCAACACCGGGTCGAGCGCAATCCCGATGACGAAGTCCTTATCCTCTGTTATATAGAAGTAAGGACGGCAGAAATAATTTTCGTTGATTTCCTCATCCGACTGTAAAAACCAGGATAATACGAAGTCTATATTTTCATCATCCGCATATTCGGTATTTTCTTCATCACTGAGAAGTTTATCCCAAAGTATGATAAAATCCCTGTTAATTTCTATAATATCTTCCAGTCGGTAGCTTTGTCCGGTAAGCAAGTCCACCGTAAGCGCCCTTTCCGTTCCGTTTGTCATCCATACGGGATTACCGGCGCTGTAGTATTCCCGATAGTCCACGCTCATAAGATACTGGCTGTGATAAGTCACCTCGCAGTTGACGTCGCTGGCAAAAATAGAAAAATGTTCCTCCTGAAATGCTTTTACTTCATCGGACGGCTCCAGATGCCAATAGATTACCCTGTCCATGGCGGTATCATATAAAAGTTGGTTTAACGGCGTCTGCACCTCTTCGTCTATGCCGCTTATCTGCGGATATTCCACCGTCAAAACATCCCAGTAGTCGTACTCTTCCGAGTATTCAACGTAGTATTGTTCCTTTTGTACGGTGTAATCCTCATAGCCTTTCGATGAAGAATCATAAAAGATGAGAGTTGCGGCGGCTGCGCCTGCTGCCAGCAGTAGTATCAAAAACATGATTAGAAATATTCGTTTTCCGTTCTTCCTGGGCGGTTCCGATATCTGCTGTTCGTATTCCTGTTGATATGTTTCTCTTTCGTCCATGTCAGGGGTCTCCTTTTCTTACTATTATATATAGTATACATGGGAAAAGCATCATTTTTGCATCATACTTGTATCATAGTTGCATCATTTTAAAACAAATCTTTTATATCAGATTCCGATATTCCCTCCTGCCGTCTACCACAGCATAGATAATAACCATCTTTTTTTCCTCATTGACCTTATAAAAAACAAGATGTTTCTCCACAATCAATACAAGATAACCCTGTTTTTGCAGAATGGAATAGCGGGGTTTTGCCCCGGCATACGGAAAATTCTCTAATTCCATAATGGCTTTCTCTAATTTATCCAGATAGCCTAGCGCCACGTCCACGCTCCCCGAATCCTCCGCAATATAAAATATAATATCCCTTAACTGTTCCTCCGCTTTACCGGTTCTTATGATACTGTACTTCATTTATTTTTCCTTTCCAAAAGCGCAGCGCGGATATCGTCAAATGTCTCCTGCATCGGCGCGGTATTTCCTTTCCTTACGTCATCCTCCGCCTCCGCCAGGCTTCGCAAAAGTTCCAGTTCGGATTTCATTTGGTAATAGTCCTGCAGCCCAAGTACCGCAGTATCTCCCCTGCCGTTTACCGTAATGATAACCGGCGTCCTTTCCTCTCTGCACTGTTTTGAAATTTCATTATAATGATTTCTTAAATCTGCCGACGGTCTGATAATCGCATCCATTCAATAACCATTCCTTTCTTTCAATCTGTAAAAATTTATTTGTCACAGCAACTTTCCGTTTATACTGTAGACAAATTATATCATAATATTTCTATATTTTCTATAAAAAATTCATTTCACTCCCCGAAACCGCATCTCACAAAAACATCCCCCCTGCCCGTTATTGGCAAAGCGGATTTTCCCGCCGTGCGTCAGTACGATTTTACGCACGATGCCAAGCCCCCTGATTTGCAGCTCGGCGTGTTCTTTTCTGCGGCTTCTCATCTGCGTAAGGACTTCCCTCGAATAGCCTGTGCCGTTATCCGAAAAGCTAATACAGCACCACCGTCTCTCTTTCCACATACGAAGGGAAATAATCGTCGTCTCCTGCTGCCTGCCGTGCTGAATGCTGTTATGAAACAGATTGTTAAACGCCCGAATAAGCAGTTTTTTGTCCGCCTTAATCCACATACCCTCCGCCTGTTCGGATATTTCCACCGCAATTTCCAGTTCCCCGTCTGCGGCGTCACTTAAAAAAGCCGCCGCCGCTTCGCGCAGCACTGCTGCCGGACGCACTTTTTCCACGCGCAGAGCCTGCATGGAGTATTCCAATCGGGAAGTCAAGTTTAAATCCTCAACCAGTTCTTTCATGACCACGCTCTGGTGCCTGATAACCGCCATCTGCCGCCTTTCTTCCTCCGTCAGGTTTTCACTGCCGCGCAGCGCATCCGAATAGCCCATCACCATCGACAGCGGCGTACGGATATCATGCGAAATGCCCGCTATCCATTCCAGTCTCACCTGTTCCCTGCTTTTCGCCCACCGTCTTACAAAGAAAAATGTCAATACCAGAATCGCCAGAAAATCAACCAGAATAAACCAATACCACACCCTTTTCATATAATCCATCCATGAAATCGGAAATTCCATCAGATATTTCCATGTAGAATGCCTTGGCGTTCCCGTCACAAGGATTTTTTCATCCCAGATTCGTAAATAGACCGGATAATCTTCCAGATACCATCTGCTCATGGCGGCAATTTCCGCCATGCTGTAAGAATCTTTTATCTCCGGCGGTTTGCGGTAGCTCCAGATGACACAGCCGTTTTCATCCAACAACATCGCCCACTGATTCATATCCGCCAATTTTGCCTGCATGGACTCGCTCAACGCATATCCCGCCTCTGTCGTCGATAGTTCCTCCAGAATTTCCACGCCTTTCGCATAATCCATATTTTTCTGATAATACTGCGTCAACATCAGAATAAAAAACGCGAAGTTTACCATCAGCATCAGTCCTGCAATCACGGCAACCGCCGCTCCATAATAAAATATCTTGCGTATTCCCGGCATATTCTTTCCCATTCTCATCAGCATAATGCTCCTATCCGCCATATATTCTCCTGTTTTCTATGGCGCAGTCTTTTCTTATATTAATTATATTAATTTATAGCCAAGCCCCCGTACCGTCAGCAGGTACTTAGGGTGGGAGGGGTCCGCCTCTATTTTTTCCCGCAGCCGCCTGATATGCACTATCAGCGTATTTTCATAGCCATAGTTCCCCTCCTGCCAAACGGCTTCGCACAGCGCGTCAATCGTTACAATCCGTCCTCTGTTGGCGGCGAGTTTCTTTAGGATGGCATATTCTTTCGCCGTCAGCGCAATTTCTGCGCCTTCCCTGCGTGCCGTTCCGCTTCCAAGGTCTACCTGGCACTCCCCCAGCATGATAACTTCGTTTTCCCCGTCCTTATCTTTTATGCGGTATACTCTTTTTAAGACCGCCGTTACACGCAAAAGCAGTTCTTTCGGCAAAAAGGGCTTTGTGATATAATCGTCCGCTCCCAGACCAAGCCCCCGCAGCCTGTCCTCGTCCTCATCCCTTGCCGAGAGGAAAATAACAGGCACTTCCGACTCTTTGTGAAACTCCTTTATTAAATCAAAACCGTTTCCGTCCGGCAGCATGACATCCAGCAAAATCAAATGCGGCGCTTCTTCCCGATATGCCTGCCTTGCCTCCCTACAGCTTCCGGCAGCCGTCACATTGACAAAACCTTCTTTTATTAAAAAATCCTTCACCATTCTTTGCAGTTCCGGCTCGTCGTCCACCAGCATGATTCTGTAGTCGTATATTCCCACAATGCCCCTCCATTTCTGTGCCTCTTCCATTCAAGCGGCTTATCAGCATCCTATATTTCAAATCATAGTCTACCATTTTCTTATCTTACAGGAAAGGAAATTTCCGCATTCTTAATGTAAATGTAAGGTAATCTTCATTTTCATGTAAGCTGTGCTGTTTATTCTGAAAATGTACATTACAAGGAAAGGAGCATCACTATGACTGCAAAAAATCTGATTGAAACCAATAACCTGACAAAACAATACAGCGGAGTCCGCTGCGTCAACGCCCTGCATATGGAGGTTCCACAGGGTGTGGTCTATGGATTTTTAGGCCCTAACGGCGCCGGAAAATCCACGACACTGAAAATGATTCTGGGGCTTGCCAAACCCACTGCCGGTTCCATTACGCTTTTCGGCGTTCCCGTCAATGAAAAGAACCGTATGAAGCTGCTTGCCAATACCGGCTCTTTGATTGAATCGCCCAGCTATTACGGGCATCTGACGGGAGAAGAGAATCTGCATATTTTACAGACGCTCAAAGGATGCCCCAGGAAAGATATCGACGAGGTTTTGCATATCGTGCGTTTAAGCGACGCCCGCCATAAGAAAGTCGCCCACTACTCGCTCGGCATGAAGCAGCGTCTGGGACTGGCGGCGGCGTTACTCGGTTTCCCGAAACTGCTTATTTTAGACGAACCTACCAACGGGCTTGACCCTGCCGGTATACAGGAAATGCGCGAACTTATCTGCACGCTGCCGTCCGCTTACGGCATGACGGTCGTGGTTTCCTCCCATCTTCTCAGTGAAATCGACCAGATGGCGGATTATGTCGGCATCATCCGTAAGGGGGAGCTGGTCTATCAGGATACGCTGGAACTGCTTCATTCCCATGCAAAACAGCAAATAGCCCTGCGTACCGATAAACCGGCAACGGCTGTCGCGCTGCTCCATCAGGACGGCATCGAGGTGGAAAAGGAAGAGGACTATCTGCTGATTCCCATGATAGAGGACTCCTATATCGCCCATCTTTGCAAACGGCTGATAGAGCAGGATATCTCCTTATACCGTATTGAAAAAAGAGAAAACAGTCTGGAGGATATCTTCTTATCCCTGACCGGAAAGGAGTCTAGCTTATGAAAACACTGAAACTGGAATTTTATAAAATCAAAAGGCGGAAAGTCTGGCTTACCATGTTCGCGCTGTTAGGCGTACAGCTTTTATGGGGACTCTGGGCATTTCGCAATCCCAAAGACTGGGAACTGGACTGCGGCTGGCTGTCATTGTTATATCATCTGTCACTCTTAGACTGCATCATGGTTCCGACTATGATGGCGCTTCTTGCCTCCCGCCTCGCCGATATTGAACACAAAGGAAACACCTATAAACAGCTTAAAACGCTTCGCAGCGCCGGAAGCCTCTATCATGCTAAAGCAGTATGCGGAATGCTTGTCATTATGGTTTTATTCGCCGTCCAGTTCGCCTTTTTTATCGCGCTGGGGTATCATCTTGGCTATCATGGCAATCCGGATGTAAAGTACTATCTGCTTTCCTACTTATTAAAAATTGCCAGCAACTTTTCTTTATTCCTGTTACAGCTTGCCCTGTCCATGCTCTTTGCCAACCAGATGGTTCCGCTTGTCGCAGGACTTGGCGGTTCCATGGCGGCATTGCTGATAATATATGTGGCAAGATACTCCCCGCTGCCGTGGGGCGGAAATTTAAGCGCTGCGCTGGTAATGTCCGACTGGGATGAAACTACCAGAATAAGCGCTTACTATTACCGCGACTTTTCGCCCGCGGAGACCGCCTGCGTCGTCTGTATTTTTGTCTGGATAGTTGTCTTTTATATCGCAGGCAGAATCTTATTTAAACACAGAGAAGCATAATCATGAGGAAATGAACAGCCATAAGCGGCTATAAAATCTATATATAAAGGAGGAAAACTATGAACCTGTCAATTTTTAAAACCATTACAGCAGAACGGATGAAACTAAAGCGCAGCCCTGTCTGGCTCGCCTTTTTTGCACTGCCCATTCTCTCCGCCTTTTTCGGAACATTCAATTATATGAACAATCGGGGCGTTTTGCAAAATGAATGGTACAGTCTTTGGACACAGCACTCTCTTTTTCTATGTTACCTCTTCATGCCCGCCCTGATTGGCACTTACTGTTCCTATCTGTGGCGGCTGGAACATATGCGCAATAACTGGAACAGCTTTTTGACCGCTCCCGTACCGCTCTCCGCCCTCTATCTGGGAAAATTATTTCAAGCGGTTGTCATGATTATCGCCGGTAATGCCTGGATTTTCCTGCTGTATTTTCTCTGCGGCAAATTCTGCGGTTTACCCGGCTATATACCGAAAGAGTCCGCAGGGTGGTTTCTATGCGGCATTGTGGGCGGCATCGCTATCTGCTGCATACAATTAGCAGTTTCCATGCTAATCCGCTCTTTTGCCGTTCCCATCGGCGTCTCGCTTGCCGGCAGCATAGGCGGATTGGTCATGACCAATCAAGGCTGGGGACTGTACTATCCCTATTCGCTCTACTCTTTAGGGATGCGCGCCAACAATCCTCAGCGTGCGCTGGATATAAAAGTATTTACGATTAGCAGCATCCTTTATATTGTACTATTTTCCGCAATATCAGTATATGCTCTGAGAAAGCATTCTTCCTGAAATAATTTATGCCGCCGCGCCTGTACAAAAGCCGCGAAACATGCTATTCTTATTTCAATTCAGGCTTTGTATGATAACGGCCGAAACGTACGGACGCGAACCCGCGGGAAAGGCACGATGAGAATATGTGGATAGCTGACAACTGGAAAGATTATGAAGTAATAGACACCTCTTCGGGGGAAAAACTGGAACGCTGGGGCGACTACCTGCTCGTCCGTCCGGACCCGCAGGTCATCTGGAATACACCGAAGAAGCATTCCGGCTGGAAAAAAAGAAACGGACACTATCATAGAAGTTCCAAAGGCGGCGGCGAATGGGAATTTTGGGGGCTTCCCGATGAATGGAGCATACATTACGGGGAGCTGGTTTTTCATCTAAAACCGTTCAGTTTCAAGCATACCGGGCTTTTCCCGGAACAGGCGGCTAACTGGGATTGGTTTTCTCCTATTATAAAAAACGCTGCACGCCCCGTCAAAGTCTTAAATCTGTTCGCCTACACCGGCGGCGCTACGATTGCCGCCGCTAAAGCGGGCGCACAGGTAACGCATGTGGACGCTTCCAAGGGCATGGTGGCATGGGCAAAAGAAAACGCTGCTGCCTCCGGACTTAGCGACGCTCCGATACGCTGGCTGGTGGACGACTGTGTAAAATTCGTTGAGCGCGAAATCCGCCGTGGCAATACCTACGACGCCATCATTATGGACCCGCCCTCTTATGGCAGGGGACCTAAAGGCGAAATCTGGAAAATAGAAGAAAGCATCTTTCCCTTTCTGGAGCTTACCGCCAGAATTTTATCGAAAGACGCTCTCTTTTTCCTACTCAATTCCTATACGACCGGCTTACAGCCCGCCGTTTTATCCTATATGTTAAATACGGTTCTTATTCCCAAATTCGGCGGTCATGTAGAAGCGGATGAAATCGGGCTTCCGGTCAGCGAAAGTAAGCTGATACTGCCCTGCGGCGCTTCCGGCAGGTGGCAGGCATGACCTGATATTATGATTAGTAACCGACTGCAATTCCTAATGCCACCAACAGTATCATACTCATAAGCCAAACTACTGCTAGAATGCCAATCCATATCAGCGCTGCCTTAAAGAAATTGGACTTACTCTTTTTCTCCGTGCTGCCGAACGCCCATACAAATATCATAATTAATCCCACACACGGTATCATTGTAATCAAAAGGCTAATCAGCCACTCGCTCACTTTCATCGGCTCTTCCAAATCAAGCGGCGCATTCTGCTGATACGGCATTTGATAATTCCCATTATTATAATAATTATTCTGATATGGCTGATAATTCGGATTCTGATAGGACTGATAATTTGGATTCTGATAGGAGTTCGCATCATATGTGTTTTGATATCCGTCCTGATTATTATCTCCGTTTTGATAATTCTCCGCTCCATTCTGATATTCGGAATTATAATTATCCATATTATTGTTGTCCATTTTCTATCCTCCCTGATAAGATTCTTTGATTTTCCACTTATTCTATCACATTATCTTTAATTCGTGTAGCATTTGCTCATAAAAAGGCAAAATTTTTGCCAAAATGTTCCGCTCTCTATATACATACGGCGTCCTGCCTGGAAAATAAAGCGCCATCCGCCAGATATAACAGACAACCAACATCACGCAGGTGGCAGCTATCAGAAGCTGCATTCCTTTTGCCTTTCTTCCCATGATATAGCGATTCCAGCAAAAATAAAGGAAAAGAATGACAACCCAAATACCCGCCGGGTGCATCCGGACAGATTCGGCAAATCTCCCCGTTATCAGGTAAAATAATGCCCTTGTCATGCCGCATCCCGGACAGGGAAAGCCCGTCATAATCACCATCGGGCAAAAAGCCCGGAATATCAGATGCGAAAAGATGGCATACAACGCAAGCGCTGTAACAGCCATTCGCATATTTTTAATATCCTGACAGATACGCAACATGATTTTTTTCACGCTAATCCCCCTATTCCGGCGCGTCACAAACTGCAGTCTGCACTCGTTGTTCAGACTTTGAAAAACACGCTACCCCAACATCCGCATTTTAAGTCCATATAGCAGTAATAAATGGAGTGGATAAAACAGATAATAACATGCCTTGGGAAGCTGTCTGCCTTTCTTTCCGTCATAAAAATAAATCAGGACAAATGCTGCCAATCCGTACAACTCACTCATGCCGGACTCTAAAAATATGGTTATGGGCAGACCCGCGCCAAGATGCCTTACCATATAGACCAGTACGATGCCAAAATAAATGACGATACTCCCCATGAAAAACTGTGCTGCAAAAGAACGCCTGTACAGATAGAATACGACAATTAATAAAACGCCCATGAACATATAATCCGTTTTTAAAATTGCCGCGCCTACACAGCATAACAGCGTACTGACAGACTGCAAAAACCGATGCCCTTTTAGCTTTTTCAAAAAAAACAGCGCCGCAACCCCTAAAAATAAGGTAAAATATACGTTCTGGCCATCCGGTTCATATAATTTTCCATATATCGCCAAATCAAAGGGAATTTCCGAGATAATAGCAAACAGGCCAAGGCGCAGCAGGTAATTTTTCCTGCTATGTGTATGCACAAAGCCTTCCGCCGCCATAAAGGCAAACAATACAAAAGCGATTCTGCCTACGGCTCTTCCTGTGGAATACCATTCGCTTTCCGCTTCTACACCCAGCCCCTGCGCACTCTTCCACTCTATATAAGCCAGAAAAACAACGACGCTGAAATGGTCGATTAACATGGAAAGGTATGCGATATGCTTTAAAACGGAACTGCTTATGGAATATTGCTTCATCCTTATCGTCATACCTCGCCCCCGGCTTTCGATGCTTTTTTGCTTCTACCCGTCTTATTATAAGATACCGCTTAGAGAAATACAATCCTTGACTTTGCACAGGGGGCGGCGTAAGATTGAAGAAATACTGAATATAGTGTAAAAAACAAACAGGAAAGGAATACGGTACTTCACATGGACACGATTTATCAATTAACAAGACGTATGATTACTTATGAAAAAGGAACCCCAAGACGCATCCAGCACTTTATCAAAGTCCACAGCTTTGCCAAATCCATCGGCATTGGTGAACATCTGGACGCTGAAACGCTCTATACATTGGAAATTGCTGCGATTGTGCATGATATTGGGATTCTGCCCGCAGAAAAAAAATACGGAAGCTGCGAAGGCAAATTGCAGGAACAGGAAGGCCCTGCCCCCGCAAGAGAAATGCTTTCCTCACTCTCCATCGCGCCTGACGTTATCGACAGAGTCTGCTATCTGGTCGCCCATCACCACACCTATGAAAACGTGGACGATATCGACTACCGCATTCTTTTAGAGGCGGATGCTTTGGTGAATCTCTACGAAGATAACTCGCCGCGCTCCGCTATCGACGCCATGTTAAAAAATGTTTTCCGTACGGAAACGGGAACGCGGATTTGCCGGGAAATGTTTTTCGGAGAGATTGCATAAACGGCAGCTGGCTGACAGGGTGCATTGCGCCATTTTCAAGCCAGCGCCTCCATTAAATCCCTGCACAGCTCTTCCACCGCCTCTTTCGGTGTCGCCCAGCTCGTACAGATGCGCACCGCGCTGTGGGTTTCATCAATCCGCTCCTGATAGCAGAAACAGTACTTTTCTTCCAATTTCCGCAAAACGGCATCCGGCAGAATCGGGAAAATCTGGTTGGTATGGCTCTTAGCCAGAAAAAGCACTTTCTTCGCATCCAAAACCTCCCTGATACGCTCCGCCAATTCGTCGGCATATTTCGACAACTGCCAGTATAAATCGTCTTCAAACAGTGTCAGGAATTGAATTCCTAACAATCTGCCTTTTGCCAGCATCGCTCCCTCCTGCTTAATAATATAGCGGAAATCCTCCTGTAAGGACGGATTGGGAATCACTACCGCCTCGCCAAAAAGCGCTCCGACTTTCGTGCCGCCGATATAAAATACGTCACACAGTCTCGCCAAATCCGCCAGTGTCATATCATTATCCGACGCTGTAAGCCCATACCCCAGCCTTGCGCCGTCCACATATAAAAACAACCCGTATTTCCGGCACACCTGTGAAACCCCCTCCAATTCGGCAAGGCTGTATAACGTTCCTAATTCGGTAGGCTGTGACAGATAGACCATCTTGGGCTGCACGGTATGTTCACGGCTTTCATCCGCCATATGCGCCTGATAGCATTCCTCTATCTGATTCGCTGTCAGTTTTCCATTATCTGACGGTAGTGCAAGCACCTTATGGCCTCCGGCTTCCACCGCTCCGCTCTCATGCACGTTGATATGTGCCGTCCGTGCCGCAATCACGCCCTGATGAGGGCGCAGCGCGGCGGCGATAACCGTCGCATTCGCCTGTGTGCCGCCTGTCAGGAAATGAACTGCAGCCGTCTTTGTCTCACATTTTTCCAAAATCAGCTCTTTTGCCCGCTCACAGTATTTATCACATCCATAGCCTTGTGTCTGTTCCCTGTTCGTCTGCGCAAGACGCTCCAATATCCTCTCATGCGCGCCTTCCTGATAATCACACTGAAATTGTATCATAAACCTGTCTCCCCGTTGTCATTTGCTTTCCGTAATCTCTGCACCCCAAAACCATCTTTTGGCAGTCTCGGTTTCTATTGAATCTTTTCCAGAAACATATCGTTTACCGGCGTCTTAATCCCGTGTTTTTTCCCCAATTCACAGACAGTTCCGGCAAAAAGCACGACTTCCGTTTTCCGCCCAGCCTTACTGTCCTGACGCATGGACGGCTCTCCGTCCGGGTTTAATGTATCAATAATGGCAAGCCAATCGTTTAAATCTTTCTCTGTCAAATCCACGCCCTCCGCGTTTGCCACCAGAATTGTCTCCCGCATCGCCGCTTTCATCATCTCTCGCGCTTCTCCCTCTTTTTGTACAGTCCGATAAGTTCCGGCATAGAGGGATACGGTCTGGTTGACGCCCACATTGCAAAGCAGCTTTGCCCACATCATATGCCGCATATCTTCCGGACAGGAATAGACAAATCCTGCCTCGTCAAAAAATGCCTTGACCGCCGCCAGATTTTCTTCTTTTCCGCCGTTTAAAATGCCAAGCGCCAGTTCGCCTTTATTCTTACAGGTTGCTATATTTTTCTCTTTCATGGCGTCCATCTTCTGGGCAATGCAGTGTACAACCTTTTCCGCGCCGAATTTTCTTCCTAAATCCGCTTCGCTGCGGATGCCGTTAAGGGCCGATAGTAAAATCGTATCTTTCCCAACTAAATGCGCCACTTCCTCCATTGCCGCTTCCAACGCGCCGTATTTTACGGTAAACAGTATTAATTCGGCCGTACGGCTCTCTTTCGCGGCATCCAGATAGTTAAAATCGCATATCTGCCCGTTAAAGGTAATCGCGTCTTTTTGATACCGCTCGATTCTCGCAGCGTCCGCCAGTACCCGCACATGCTCCTTTCCCAGCTTTTTCGTAAAAAAATCCGCATACATGACGCCAAGCGCACCCAGCCCGACAATATCAATGTTTTCAATTTTCTTTTTTGATGTGTTCATGATTTTTTCTCCGTTCTTTTTATTGATTCTTTTTATTACGTTTTTTTATTGACTCTTTTATCTAATTCTTTTTATTAACTCTTTTTCTATTTTTTATATATCCTGCTTGCCATTGTTTCGTTCCCAGGCGATTTCTTCCTCATGACTTCGGTGTATGCCGATATGCCCTATCCCCAAGATAATAACCGCTATGATAAGCAGCAGGTTTTTCCCATATACTCCCAATAGGAAAAACGCCAACACCGGAAGCGTCGCTCCTGCAAGCGGAACTCCCGCAAAACTGCAATAAAAATCCGCCATCGTCCTTTCGCTTTTAAAATACCGCATCCAGTAACCCTCATAAAGAAGCATACACACAAAAGAAATCAACAGCCATAACGACCACGGTGAAATTCCTTTGATATTAAAATCCGAAAATATCAATGCAAAACAGCACACCAGAATTTCCCCGGCTCTTTCAAAGATAAGCAGTATTTTGTTTTCATGGATAACGTATTTATCATAATCCTGTGGCTGCCTTTTAGACCAGATGATATTAGGAATAAAAAGCATCAGTAAATATAACAGTCCTATATAAGAAAAACCAAAATGCAGCATAACAGCCCCCTCCACTATTCCTTAATAAAGGCCTTATCCGCGTCAGGCAGACCGGCTTCATCGGACACATATCGTTCTACTTTCATATGCAGGTCATACTTTTCCCGCAGCTTGGCGATTTGCTCCATCATGGGCGAAGCGTGATGGATATCTATGGAACGCTGGTCTTTCCAACTGTCGATTAGCAACACGGTTTCCTCGTCATCCATCGGATAGAAATAGTCATATCTGATATTCCCCTCTTCGGCACGAATACGTTCCACAATTTTACCGGAAACCATTTCTTTTGCAAATTTCTTCGCATTCCCATCTTTACCGCTGTAGTATATATTAATTGTAATGGCCATTGTATGGGTCTCCTTTACTTTTGTTATGTATCACCACGTTAAGTATAGGCTATCGGATTTAAAGGGATTTGTCAAATCTCTTCTTTCTTTGTTGACAGCATATTTCATGAAATGTATTATGATAATGCGAAACAACAATTTCCCATTACACGCAAAAGGCAGGGTCATGAAAATGGAAATTATATCTTATCAGGAAAAATATAAGAATGATTTTATAGAACTTAATCTGGTATGGATAAAAAAATACTTTAAAGTAGAGCCTCAGGATGTTAAAATGTTGAACAATATAGAAGATTTCCTCATAAAAGGCGCGGCAGTATATTTTGCCGTAGAACAGGATAAAGCTATCGCCACTTGTATGGTAGTTCCAAGAAACGGCCACGTATGGGAAATATGCAAACTTGCCACTGATGAGCAATATATGGGGAAAGGCGCCGGTTCTGCAGTATTAAAGGCGTGTATGGACTATGCTAAAGAGCATGGCGCCAAAAAACTGATGATTGTATCCAACAATATTTTATCCGCGGCCATGCACTTATACGCCAAGGCCGGTTTTAAGGAAGTTCCTATTGATAATATGGAGTATGAGCGTGTGAATATACAGTTGGAGTTGGGGGTTGGATGAAACATTTTTTAGACACTGTTTTTCATATTTTATTACAAAAGGTGAGACTATCCCAAAGTTTGTGTAAACCTCCAAACTGATGTAAGATAACATTACACAGTATGGAGGT
>JAMPCN010000069.1 GCA_023666125.1 Bacillus sp. (in: firmicutes)
CGTCTAAAACCATTTTTCAGTTAAGCGCCGAGGAGCAGATTCTTAAGCGCTGCCGCGACCGTGAAGAATATTATCTGGATTTACGGGCATATGAGAGGGAAGTTGCGGAAAGGGAGAAGATTATCGAGGAAAAAGACGAAAAACTTGCCGAAGATAAGAAAATGCTGGAGGAAAAAGACAAAAAACTTGCCGAAAATGAGAAAACTATCAATGCGCTTCGCGATGAAATAGAAATGCTGAAAGCAAATACAGGGAAATAGGGCGGTGGGATATGCGGCATTCTTCCCCAAATGTTATCGCTCAAATCTAAAATCACAGTAGTTTCCGCCGGTTCCCAATGTCTGCGTTCTGATAAAACGGATATGCGGCAGATTCCCATACGCATATTCGTCATTTTTACAAAATATGTGAACGATTTCCTGACACCCATATTTTTCACAGTAATATTGGTAAGGACACCTGTTTACATTGAATGTCAGCGCCTTGTTGGAAGCGGTTATAAACTCATGGGCAAAGCCCGCTTCAGGACCAAACCCTTTCTTGACGCCCTTGGAAAAAATCTTGAGGAAAATTATTTTTATCCCCGGAAATTTCAGAAGTCTGGCATATTTTTCACCGGCTTGCTTAGATATTGCCGCCGCGCCGTTTTCTAAAATCAGCATTGCCTTATCCGGATATTTCGCCGCTATTGTTTTATAAACTGCTATCGCAGGAAAAATGCTGATGTGCGTATGCCTTGCAACGGCTTTTGGCTGTCCGGGATTCTCTTTTAGAAGATTCTGAAATGCGCTTTCAGCGGCTTCCCACAGAATGCTGGATTCGGACTCTGAAAAAAATTTTTTCATTTCACGCGCATACGATACTGCATATTTGCTTTCCATTAAATTCATAATATACTTTTTCTCCTCGCTTTGTTAAAGAACAGTGTCTTTGTTGTCCTAATTGGTTAGTAACTGCTAACTGGCTTTAGTCTAGCATTTGTTCTGCAATATGTCAATAAATCACTTGACAAACGAGTTAGTATGAAATGTTTACAGGAGAAGTGGAGAAAGTAGGTTAGGGAAGCCTTTCAATCGTACTGCTATTTAACTGCTGGTCAAATGCAATGTACTCAAAGATGCTGCGCAGGTCATTTTGTGCCTGCGGCATCATGCTGATTTCATAGTTCATATGCCATATTCCTTACGAATTTCCGTAAATGCCTGTTTTGCCGGAATAGTGTGTCCGGTCTGAAACTCCGTATATCCTTTCTCCAATTCTGCATCCAACTGTTCGGTAGTCATTCGACTGATGTCCAAAGGATGTTCCGGTAGTTTCACTTCAAAAGGAAGTCCTTTTTGAAAGATAATTTGTTTATAGAACATATTGATAGCATTGGAAGCCGGAATACCAAGAGCGCTTAAAATGCTTTCTGCCTGTTCTTTTACGGCTGGTTCAATTCGCGCATACAAATTTGCTGATTTTGCCATATCAAAAACTCCTTTCATGGTATAACTTTCCCATTTGCTTTCTTATTATACGCGATTGTGCGGACAAAAGCAATACTTATGATGTGTAAAATGCCGTTAGGGCGTCTATAAATGTCTCCATGCCGGTGTGGGATTCTCTGTAAAAGGACATGGCGCGTACAGTTTTTAAATAAAAGACACAATTTGAAAGCACAATCCTACAAAAAAATAGCCAATACGCCAATTCAGTGATATAATGGGTGATAAAGGGATTTATCGGGGAATTTTTGACAAAGGAGATTGTGTTTTTATGAATGTGACAAAAAGTGCAGCCCAAAAAACGTGGCAGAATGTGTTGTACATATTGATTGTGCTGGCGGCGATTATAATATTGTTTCGATGGTATGCTGTTTCCAACAGGCGTCAGATTGAAGAACGTAATTTAAATTATGCAATGGACTCCGCCCATCAGACTGCGGCGGGGATTGGCAACGAGTTTATGAATGCCGGGCGGCGGGTGCGCAATTATGCTTATTTTTTAAGCGTAGGAATGCAGGCGTCGAACATTGACGCGGATATGCTAAAAGAGCTGGAAAACAATGTGGATTTCGATTCCATGCGCTTTGTTAATGCAAAAGGAGCCAACCTGACCTCCGAGGGAACGGTTTCCGACAGTGCTGACAGAGATTATTTTATTGCCGGAATGCAGGGAGAAAGCGGCACTTCGATGGTATTAAACTCCCGTATTACGGGAAGAACGACGATGGTATTTTACGCTCCGGTACGGGAGGGCGATAGAATCGCCGGCGTGCTGCTCGGGATTTATCTTGCCGAGGATTATCTGCAGGAGGTATTGAAAACAAGCTATTTTGGAGAGGAGGCGGACGTCTATCTGTGTACGCGGAACGGTGAGGTCATTGCTTCCTCCAATGGGGAAAAGTATGATAAATTGCTGCCGGACGTTTTGCGGGATGCGGGAGTCATTGACGCTGTGACTGCGGAAAATGTCTGGGCGGTATTTAGAGGCGATGTGAATGAAAAAAGCTTTATTTGTGATGAAAACAGCCTGACGGACAATTTGTGCGCCCTGCATGTGCCGGATACGGATTATGTGCTGATTCAGGCTTTTCCGAAGAACGTGACGCAGATGATGGTACGGGAGGCAAACCGTACCGGTATGATTCTGCAGACCATTTTGATTATTGTGTTTGTCTGTTATATTCTGGTTTTACTGGTTCGGGCAAGACAGACGCGGACAGTGTTAGAAAAGCAGAACGACCAGTTCAGCTATGTACTGCAGGGGTTAAATACACTTTTTTCCTCCCGTTATCTTACGGTGGATTTAGAGACGGCGCGCTATTCTTATATGGCAGGCGAGCATCCGTTGAATGAAGATTTGAATATGGAGGGTACTTTAGAAGATATATTGTGTATTCACAGCGTCGATATTATTGAAGAAGAGGGCAAAGCGGACTTTCGTCGTTATTTTGAAATTAATAATTTGATTAAAAATTTTGAAAAAACCGATGTCCTTAATTATGAATGTCATGTAATGCGGAATGGTGAGGAAAAATGGGAGCTTTTGATTACCGTTTGCCTGAGCCGTAATGAGGAGGGTAAGGCATCCAAAATCCTCCTCGTCCGTCAGGATAATACGCAGTTGAAGTTACAGGAGATTCAGGAGGAAAAAGAACGTGCCGTGATGAACCGTAAGGAAAGGCAGTACCGTATCGCCATTACTTCCGCGGCTTTCAATACATTTGAGTTTAATCTGACGCGGGATTTGATTGAACAGGATATTGTCCGTATGGTAGACGGAGAGCGGGTTTCCCTTTTGGAAAAGACAGGTTTGTCCGCACCGTGTAGTGCTTCGATGTGTTTTGAGAAATGGAGGAGATTTGTTTTAACGGACTCCAAGGACGAATATGACGCTGTTGTTAATATAGAAAAATTAAAACAGCGTTTTGAACAGGGAGAAGCCGAAGTTACGGTAGATTATTGGGGCGGTGTGCCTGACATGGCGCCAATGTGTGTGCGTCAGTCCTTTATTATGACGCGGGATGAACAGACAGAGGATATTATGGTTATGGTGGTATCCAGAGATATTACCACCCAGGTGCAGAAGCAGCGGGAGCAGACACAGGCGCTGCAGGATGCTTTATTACAGGCGCAGCACGCCAACAATGCCAAGACGACGTTCCTTTCCAATATGTCGCATGATATCCGTACGCCTATGAATGCCATTATCGGTTTTACCACGATTGCGGTCAGCCATATCGACAATAAGTCACAGGTATTGGATTGTCTGCAAAAAGTACTGTCGTCCAGTAATCATCTGCTTAGTTTGATTAATGATATTCTCGATATGAGCCGTATCGAGAGCGGCAAGTTACAGATTAAGGAGCAGGAATGCAACATTTCCGACCTGACCCACAATCTGGTCAATATCATCCAGCCGCAGGTAAAGGCAAAGCAGTTAGAATTATTTATTGATACCTTTGACGTGGCAAACGAGGATGTGGTTGCCGATTCCCTGAAATTGAGCCAGATTTTTGTCAATCTGTTGAGCAATGCCGTGAAATATACGCCGGCAGGCGGAACGGTAAGTTTCCGTATTCAGCAGCAGACCACTTTTCACCGGGGCTATGGCGATTATGTATTTATCGTCAAAGATAACGGTATCGGTATGACGCCCGGTTTTGTGGAACATATTTTTGAGCCTTTCGAGAGAGAGGAAAGCACGACAAGGACAGGTATCGAAGGAACCGGACTGGGTATGGCGATTACGAAAAATATCGTAGAAATGATGGGCGGAACCATCACCGTACAAAGCGAAAAAGGCAAGGGCAGTGAGTTTAGGGTAGAATTAAGCTTAAAGCTGCAGGATGTTGAGAAAAACGCGGCCGGTATCAAGGAACTGGAGGGGCTGCGCGCTCTTGTGGTGGATGATGACTGTGATAGCTGCGAGAGTGTTAGCCGGATGCTTACGCAGATTGGAATGCGTTCCGAGTGGACGATTTCCGGCAGGGAGGCCGTTTACCGGGCAAAAAGCGCACACAATGAGGGCGATTCTTACCACACTTATATCATTGACTGGCAGATGCCGGAAATGAGCGGTATTGAAACCACCAGACGGATTCGTGCTGCAGTAGGTCCGGAAAGTCCTATTATTATCCTGACGGCCTATGACTGGACGGATATTGAGGAAGAGGCTATGCAGGCAGGCGTTACCGCCTTTTGTGCGAAACCGCTGTTTATGTCGGATTTAAAGAGTGCGCTGTTGTCTGCTAACAATCTTGTTGAAAAGGAAATTGAACTGCCTTGGACAAAGGCTGATTTCGGCGGCAAACGCATTTTGCTGGTAGAAGATATTGAACTGAACAGAGAGATTGCGGAGTATATCCTTACGGAGAGCGGTTTTGTGGTAGAAAGCGCGCCGGATGGCACGGATGCGGTAGAAATGGTCAGCAATTCAGAGGAAGGTTACTATGATGCGATTTTGATGGATGTGCAGATGCCGATTATGGACGGTTACGAGGCTACGCGCACTATCCGCGCCCTGCACCGGAAAGATGTGGAAACGCTTCCGATTATTGCCATGACAGCAAACGCCATGGAGGAGGATAAGGAGGCGGCCTTAAAGAACGGCATGAACGCGCATATTGCCAAGCCGATTGATATAGACCGGTTGATAAACGTTTTAGGGAAATA
Organism: Bacillus sp. (in: firmicutes); assembly: GCA_023666125.1. Lineage (GTDB taxonomy): Bacteria > Bacillota > Clostridia > Lachnospirales > Lachnospiraceae > UBA3282. Next base: position 5,160 of record JAMPCN010000069.1, read on the forward strand.
TTTGTCTTAATATCCCCAGTATAAGCAAATGCGCCGGATAAAAGAAGTAAAAGAACCATTTATGAATCTTAGCCTTGCTGCCGCTTTTACCGTTATAGAGAAAATACAGCATCAAAGGTACGAGCAGCACACCGAACTGGAACCAGGTGTATTCCAGACCGGACAGCAGCGCGATAAAGACATTCGGAAGCAGGAAAGTAAGCGTGAAAGCCGTCCATTTTGCTTTTGGTTTATCATGGTAGATATGGACGAATAAACAGCCCAGCACATCCATGAACAGCCAGTCGCCTATGCAGGAGAGCAGGCTGAGAAGTATGATGCCGATGATTTTAAGCGGCTTGTTGACTTTCGGGCTTTCGTACAGCCTGATGGCGGTAAGACCGAGAAAGAGTGTGAAGATAACGCTCTGTACGGGGATGAACATAAGACGCCCCTGTTCAAAATAAAACGGCAGCTTTCCATATTCAAACCATACGAACGGTATCCAGGAGATAAGGGCAAAGAGGGCGAGTCTTTGTTGATATTTGCCGACGTCTCTTGTGTATCGGTAACCTTCGCCGACAAAGTACGCCATCGTCGGGCCGGTCAGGCGTCCGATAAAGTGCATACATCCGCCTAAAAGCGGATTGACAGCATCTACAAATCCCCATGCGATATGGTCGATTAACATGGCGATAATGACGATATATTTTATCTGGTTTCGATTAAGAAAGCCTCTTTCATTATTTGCTATCATTGCGTTATCCATTATTTCTCATTCCTTCTATGTTTTGATGTGCGTTTTTCTTCTGCGCCGCGATATATGGCATCGTTCGTATTGTAGCACAAATTGCGCTGTCCGTCATTTCTTTTTTGTATTTTCGGCGGGATTTATAAAATATTGCTTGTATGCGCAAAAAGAGAATGATAGAATATATAAAAATAAAAACCGTAAATTTGCAGGCTGAGAGAAAGGCATGGTTATTAAAATGGAAAAAGCAAAAGTCTATTTTACAAAAGAGATTACCCCTGAAAAGGTAATCGTAATGTATGAAGCATTAGGAAAAAAGCTGCCGGGGAAAGTAGCTGTTAAAGTTCATTCCGGTGAAAAGGGGAACCAGAACTATCTGCGGCCGAATTTCATGCGCCCTATGGTGGAGGCGGTAAACGGAACGGTGGTGGAATGTAATACGGCATACGACGGAGAAAGAAATACGACCGACAAGCATGTGCGCCTGATTGCGGAGCATGGATGGAGCAGATATTTCCAGGTGGATTTGATGGACGCCGAAGGACCTGATTTGGCGCTGCCGATAGCAAACGGCAAGGTGTTAAAAGAAAATTACGTAGGGAAAAATATCGCAAACTATGATTCCATGCTGGTGCTTTCGCATTTTAAAGGGCATCCGATGGGCGGTTACGGCGGCGCGTTAAAACAGCTTTCCATCGGCTGTGCATCCAGTGCGGGCAAGTCCTATATTCATTCCGGCGGTTTTACGAAAGACCAGAATGAGGTATGGAGCCATACGGCGAAGCAGGACGCTTTTTGCGAGGCGATGGCGGATGCGGCGGGGAGCGTCATGGAATATTTTAAGGGGAATACGGCGTTTGTCAATATGATGTGCAATCTGTCCGTAGATTGCGACTGCTGCGCCGTAGCGGAAGACCCGTGTATGAAAGATATCGGGATTTTATCTTCCCTTGACCCGGTGGCATTGGATAAGGCGTGTATGGATTTTATCTATCAGTCAAAAGACCCCGGACGCGACCATTTCCTAAAGAGAGTGGAATCAAGGCGCGGTATGCATACGATTGAAGCGGCGGCGCAGCTTGGTTATGGCACGATGGAATATGAGTTGATTGAAATTTAAGCAGATGGAACAGGTACAGTTTGAAAAATCACACTGATGTGCTGATTTTTCAAACGGCAATTTGTGTTGGAGCGTCACAAATATGCCTTGATGGCAGACGCAAATTTGAGATTTGCGTCGCCCCGTTGCGAGAACGCTCCGGAATGGAGGATTAAGATGAGTAAATACGCAGGAACACAGACAGAGAAAAATTTAGAGGCGGCTTTTGCCGGTGAATCGGGAGCAAGAAATAAGTATACTTACTTTGCTTCCGTAGCAAAGAAAGAGGGATATGAGCAGATATCATCCATTTTCTTAAAGACCGCTGAGAATGAGAAAGAACATGCCAAGATGTGGTTAAAAGAGTTACAGGGCATCGGTACGACGACTGAAAATCTTACGGCAGCGGCTAACGGCGAGAATCATGAATGGACGGATATGTATGAGGGATTTGCAAAGACGGCGGAAGCGGAGGGCTTCCCGGAGTTAGCAGAGAAATTCCGTATGGTTGGCGCGATTGAGAAACATCATGAAGAACGTTACCGCGCATTATTAAACAATATCGAAACGGCTTCCGTATTTGCCAAGAGTGAAGTGAAAGTATGGGAGTGCCGTAACTGCGGCCACATCATTGTCGGCACAAACGCGCCGGAGGTTTGTCCGGTATGCGCGCATCCGCAGAGTTATTTTGAAATCAGCGAGGCGAATTATTAAGATATATCAAACCTGAAAGTGCATATCACAGTGTTCCGCTATCCGGCAGGCGGAAAAGTACATTTCCTCTAACGGAATCCATTTTTCGCGGAATGCTGTGAGTGCATCTTTACCGCCGCGCTCCTCGATTCTTTTAAGCTGTTTGTCTTTATCTACGTTCAGAAAGATTTTCAAGTCATAGTTTTCCCATAGTGCAGGGTGGCAGCTATAGGAACCCTCTACGATTACCAAGTCTTGCGGAATGATGTGGATGGATTTTGCCCATCTTTTTTTCTGGCAGTCGTAGGGGCGGTAGCGGAAATCCTTGCCCATGCCCATCCGCAGTGGAGCCATGACTTCCATCAGGAAGCGTTCATAGTCTACATTTCCGCCCGGTGTGGAAAGACGTCTTTTGGTGCGCTGTTCAGGGCGCAGAAAAAAATGGTCCATGTGAATTACAGGACAGTTTAATTCTTTAGACAGATGCTCTGCAAGCGTTGTCTTTCCCGCAGCGCATCTGCCTTCGATAGCGACAAGCTGTAGTTGTTCTTCTTTTGGTAAAGCTTTAATTGCTTCGATGATTGTTGAAATCATATCCGTTTCCTACGTTTTTAATTTATTTCCGCGGCGGTCTGCTTTGGCATCTTACGAAATTTTACAAGGCCGGTACGATGCAGTGCAAGCATAACGGCGGGCAGTAAGATAAGCTGTATGATAATGCCGGGGATAGCGTTAAAAAAGGCGCCTGCCATAAACATCTGCCAGGTGAAAGCGCTGCCGGATATGCCGAGCAGGATAATCTGCATAACACCCCATACGGCGCGGCCTGCAAACATGGCAATGATGATGGAACGGTAAAGCGCGCGTATGCACTGCCAGCGTGATATGCCATAGAGAAGACCTGCAACAAAACCGTAAGTGGCAAGTTCAAAAGACATAGCGACCGCTGCCGGAAACAGTACGGGCATACCGAAAATGACAGAACGCATCAAAGGAAGGACAAAACCGACTGCCGCACCATATTTCCAGCCGCAAATCAGGCCGCACAAAAATACCGGGATATGCATGGGAAGCAGCATATTCCCAATCTGCGGGATTTGACCGGTGAAGATGGGCAGGATAAGCCCTATAGCAATAAACATTGCGGATAATGTCAAATTTTTAGTCGTTTCTTTCATAGTTTCGTTCATTGTGTACCTCCTGTAAAAAACAAAAAAAGTATGACATTTCCCTTCTGGGAAAACGCATACCTTCCTGATATACTATCACACATCAATATGTAAATAACATGAAATACGCTTAACAAAATTAATAAAAAATAAAATTAGCCAAAAAACATAAAACGCAATAAATATTGAAATAGATATGATTCAGATAAACGGAACGCTTCTGCGTTCACGGGCTGACTTCTTATCAGCCGCCGGCTTCCTGCCGGTTGTCAGTTTCTTTCTGACGGTCAGCTTCCTGCTGACTTTTCCAACAAATATTATGCCTGAATGGAAAATATTTGTCAAGATTTTTTTAGGGAGCAAAAAGACTAGGCAAACAATGGAAAATTTGATATATTTAGTCATGAAAAAGAAACAGATGACAGATATAAATTTACAGGATGAGAAAAGGGTGCTGCTGTGAGATGGCGGTTAAATGTATTGCGCTTGATTTAGACAGGACAACATTAAATAAAGAGGGTAGGCTTTCTAAGCAGAATAGGGAGGCGTTGGAAAAAGTCATTGCGTCCGGGATTCATGTTATGATTGCCAGCGGACGCGCGCTCGATACGTTACCGCAGGATATGTTATTACTACCCGGTATCGAGTACGCGATTACCGGAAACGGGGCGGCGATGTATCATCTGCCGACGGGGAAATGTTTGAAGCGTTATCAGCTTTCTGAACGGGCGATAGAAGCCGTTATGCGCGTGACGAAAGACGAAGATGTGACATACGAGGCGTTTATAGACGGTATTGCCTATGCGGATAAAAGATATCTGGCGGAGCCGCTTCGGTTCGGGGCGACGCCGCAGACGCTTACATATGTGAGAGCAACGAGACATATGCAGGATGATATTGTGAAGTTCATTGAGGAACATAAGCATCATATGGACAGCATGGATATTATCGTAAAAGGTGAAGAGATGAAAAAAAGAGTCTGGCGAAAAGTGCAGGAAGCGACGGATGAAGTTTACATAACATCATCCATTCAACATCTCGTAGAAATTGCCGACAAAAACGCCGGAAAGGGTGCGGGGCTTGTCTTTGTCACGGAGCTGTTAGGGATAAACCGCGAAGAGACGGCGGCGTTTGGAGATGCGGATAATGATGTGGATATGTTACGGTATGCGGGCTGCGGGATAGCGATGGAAAACGCTTCCGAGACATGTAAGGCAGCAGCCGATTTTATTACGAAGCATCACGACGAGGACGGTATTGCCTATGCGCTGCAACATATCTTGAAATTAATTTGATGACATGGAGCATAGATTGAAAAATAAGCTCGATAGCTTATTTTTCAATCGGCAATTTGAGTCAGAGCCTCAAATATGCCTTGAGCGCAGCCGAGAATTTAAGATTCTCGGCGCGGTGTCATCGCAGCAGGCTGCTCTGGAATGGAGAATAGTATGATTCATAATCTGGAATATTATAAGGTCTTTTATCATGTGGCGCGCAGCCAGAGTCTGACGGCAGCAGCGGATGAGCTGGCGATTTCCCAGCCGGCGGTCAGCCAGTCTTTAAAGCAGCTTGAGACGGCGCTTGGAACGAAGCTGTTTACAAGAGCGTCAAAAGGCGTGCGCTTAACCCAGGAGGGAGCGTTGCTTTTTAACTATGTTGCCAAAGGATATGAGCAGATTGCGCTGGGTGAAAAAAAGCTAAAACAGATGCTCAATCTGGATTTGGGAGAAATTCGGATTGGTGCAAGCGATATGACATTGCAGTTTTACCTGCTTCCCTTTTTGGAATCTTTTCATGAGCAGTATCCGGACATTAAGGTTATCGTCACAAATGCGCCGACACCGGAAACGCTGCATAATTTGAGGGAAGGCAAGATTGATTTCGGAGTTGTGAGTACGCCCTTTGATGAGCAGCCTTTTATGCAGTCAATCATTGTGCGGGAGATAGAGGACGTTTTTGTGGCGGGCAGAAAGTTTATTCCTTATAAGAACAGGATGTTGGATTTGCAGGAACTGGAGAATCTACCGACCATCTTTTTAGAGGGCGCGACAAGCACGCGAAACAATATGAACCAGTTTTTACAAAAAAACAAGGTAACGATTCATCCGGAGTTTGAACTGGCAACCAGCGATATGATTATCCAGTTTGCCCTGCGTAATCTGGGGGTGGGCTGCGTTGTCAGGGATTTTGCAAAAGAATATCTGGATTCGGGGCAGTTGTTTGAACTGCGGTTTAATAAAATTATACCGAAGAGGCATTTCTGCGTGGTGACGGATAAGAAAAATCCCATGTCGGCCGCGGCAAGGAACCTGCTTGCACTAGTGGAAGAAAAAAGAGAAACGGAGTATGGAAACTATGATAAAGACAATTATTTTTGATATCGGCAACGTACTGGCCGATTTTAAATGGAAGGAACACTATATGCGTTTCGGCTATACGGGTGAAATGTTAGAAAGGCTTGCCAACGCGACGGTCAGAAGCGAGAAGTGGAACGAGGTTGACAGGGGCGTACTCTCGGACGAAGAAGTGCTGCAGGAGCTTATCAAAAACGACCCGGAGATAGGGGAGGATATCCGCAGATGCCTTGCTAACGTAACGGGCATGGTGGTAAAAAATGATTATGCGATTCCCTGGATACAGGAATTAAAGCAAAAGGGCTATCAAACGCTGTATCTGTCCAACTTCGGCACAAAAGCGGAAAGAGACTGTGCGGATGCGCTGGATTTTTTACCCTATATGGACGGTGGGATTTTATCATACCGGGAAAAGGTGATTAAGCCGATGCCGGAAATATACGATATCCTGATAAAACGTTATCATCTGATTCCGGAGGAATGCGTTTTTCTGGACGATACGGAAAGAAACTTAGAGGGAGCAAAAGCTTTCGGCATCCATACGATTCACTTCGAGAATCAGGCGCAGGCGAGAGCGGAACTAAAAAAACTCGGCGTAGATTAATTAATATGAAATCAGCATAGAATCAGAATAAAAAGACCAAACTTCGGCGCTTTATCGGCGTCGAAGTTTTTTTGGGTAAAATAATAACAGCCCGCACATAAGCGGGGCGTCATCCGTTATACAAAGGGAAAGGAGGTTTAAAGCGTGTCCGTATATCATGTTTGGGACAAAAGTCCGGGTCAGGACGCGGCGCTTGCCGAAAATTACGATAAAGTGTACCGTTACTGCTACAATAAGCTGCAGCAAAGGGAACTGGCGGAAGATATCACGCAGGAAGCGTTCCTTCGCTTCTTAAACCACGGAAATGACCTCCATAGCGCGCATACCCTGCCGTATCTGTATACGATTGCCCGTAATTTATGTATTGACGAATATCGGAAAAAGAAGCCTCTGCTTATGACAGAGTCGGAGCAGATAGAGGACGACGGGGCGGAAGAGAAGATGTTTAACGCCGTTTCTCTAAGGCTTGCGCTGACGAAGTTAGAGGAAGAGGAGAGGGAACTTCTTATGTTGCGGTATGCAAATGAGGAGCCGATTTATATGATTTGCAGGATATTCGGACTTTCCCGTTTCAGCGTTTACCGGAAATTGAAAACGGCATTAAAGAAACTAAAGGAGTGCCTGGAAGAATGAGGATAAACTAAATTTTATGGAATGGAGGGATTGTATATGGGAATCGGTAAGGATATGAAAAAAATGCTGCAGGCCGCCTTTGATGCGCCCGAACCGTTACAAAAAGATGATTTTTTGAAAAAACTCCCCAAGGCACAGATAGGCCATCTGGAATTTATGCTGTTACAGGCTTCTTATATGAAAAAATGGGTTTGGATAGTATCTGTTCTTGTTTTGGGCATTGTACTGAAAGAAGCGTCATTTATAGAAAGAAACATGCTGGTTGTATTTTCGGCGCTGATGCCGTTTATCGCGCTTACCGCTGCAACGGAGAATATCAGGTCGGCTGCTTATGGCATGGAGGAGTTGGAGATGGCGTCCCGATTTTCTTTAAGAAGCGTTATGCTTGCCAGAATGGGGATTCTTGGGGGAGTGCATTTTGCGCTGATTTGCTGCATGATACCTGTCAGTCTGCGAAATCAAATGTATGGACCGTTACAGGCGGGTGTGTATCTGACAGTGCCATATCTTTTGACAGTCATACCGGGACTTGTGGCGGCGAGACGTATTCACGGAAAAGAGTCCGGCTATGTGTGCGCGGGGATAGCGGCGCTTATGAGCGTTACTTTTTTGGCATTGGGAAGTAACGGCATCGTGTATCGTGAAAGATATTTTTCATGGTGGGCGGCAGGATTTTTCTTATTAATTTTTCTATTCGGTGCAGAGTGGCGCCGGACGATTAAGGAGACGGAGGAGTTAGCATGGAACTTACAATAGACAGAGTATCAAAACAGTATAAAAATAAGATAGCGGTAGACCGTATATCGATGCATCTGGGCGTGGGGGTGCATGGACTTTTGGGAGCGAACGGCGCGGGCAAAACGACGTTAATGCGGATGATATGCGGTATTTTGAAACCGACAAGCGGCACGATTGCGTTGGACGGTCTGGACGTATCGACGGAAGCATACCGCGCCAGACTTGGATATTTACCGCAGGATTTCGGCTATTATCCTGAATTTACGGGGATGGATTTTCTGCTGTATATGGCGGCGTTAAAAGGGCTTTCCAGGGCGGACGCCGGACGCCGGGCGGGAGAACTGTTAGAACTGACGGCGTTACGGGATGTGGCGAAAAAGAAGATAAAGACATATTCCGGCGGCATGAAGCAGCGGCTTGGCATCGCGCAGGCGCTTTTAAACGACCCCGACCTTTTGATATTAGACGAGCCGACGGCGGGGCTTGACCCGAAAGAGAGAGTGCGTTTCAGAAATTTGATTGAAGATTTGGGAGAGAATCATATTGTGCTGTTATCCACACATATTGTATCGGATATCGAGCATATTGCGGAGAGCGATATTTTGATAATGAAAGACGGATGTTTGATTTATCACGATAAATGGAACGGCAGCAATGAGGATTTAGAGGCGTTTTATCTGGAGCAGTTTGATACGGCGCAATCGGAAACGAAGCAGTCTGAGGACGCAAAAAAAGCGGGAGGGCGGACGAATGAATAACTTTGGCGTGTTATACCGCTATGAGATGAAGAAGTTAATGCGGCGTAAAATAGTCTGGATTGCAGGGGCGGTTATCTTTGCGCTTTCCCTGATGTCCGTGACCTCTGATGTGAGTGGAAAATATTATGTGGACGGCGTAGTCTATGATAGCCATTATCATTTGATGGAGATGGACAGGGAGTATGCAAGAAAACTAAACGGCAGGGCAATCAATTTGGAACTGATAGAAGAGATGCAGGCGGCATACGCCAAAGTGCCGACGGAGGAAGCACGTTACAGTCTGACGGACGAATACCAAACCTATGCCCGTTCCTATAGCCAGATATTTCAAATTGTGAGAAAAGTCATGCGTTTTTCCAATATATCCGATATCGTGGATATATGCGCATGGGAGGCGGACGAAGCGGCGTTTTATGACGCTGTCGCAGAAATTCGGGAAGCGGCGTATACCGGCGTTTTTTTGACGGAGGGGGAGAAAGCGTATTGGAGAAAAAAAGCGGAGGCGGTTTCTAAGCCGTTTGTCTTTGCATATGCGGACGGGTATTGGAAACTGATTTCTTCCGCACAGACAATTTCGTTTATGATGTTGCTTTTTTGCACGATATGTTTATCCGACATGTTCACAAAAGAACATGTCCTGCGGACCGACCAGCTTCTTTTGAGCAGCCGTTTTGGAAAGAGGCGGCTTTATTTTGCCAAAGTGGCGGCGGGCATGAGTTTTACGCTGATTAGTACGTTTGGAATGGCGGTTATTATCATACTTACGGCGTTAGGCATTTACGGTGCGGATGGTTTTGGGGTTGCGATTCAGATAAACGTGGTCGATTATCCGTTAAAACTAAGCGCCGGAACGGCGGTTATCATGATGTATGCGCTGATGATTCTTGCCGCTTTACTGACTGCGGCGTTTGTGATGATGCTTTCGGAGTTTTTTGGCAATGCGGCGGCAACGCTTGCCACAGTATTTGGCGTCAGCCTGATTCCGTTTTTTGTGGGTATTCCGGCACAGTTCAGGGTCGTGGCACAGCTGTGGGACTATCTGCCGGGTGGACTTTTAAATGCGGACAGGATTATGGGGCTTAGGCTGCTTCCGCTTTTTGGCGGTTATCTTACGATATGGCAGGCTGTGCCGCTTTTATATATTCTGCTTGGAACGCTTTTTATCTGTTTGGGAATGCGCGCCTATCGGAACTATCAGGTAAGCGGCAGATAAGAGAAAGGAAATGGTTATCGCGATGAAAAGTTTTACTACGATATATTTATTTGAATGTAAGAAAATATTAAATAAAAGAATTGTCTGGGCGGCTGCTGCGGTTATGCTTGTATTGGAAATAGCGGCGAATGTTTGCAGCCTGCTTATTTCATACAGATATACGGATGCGGACGGCAATATCGCCTATCGGACGGGATATGAGGAGGAGATGGGGATAAAAGAGGCGGCGCAGGCGATAACGGGCAGAAAGATAGACGAGAGTCTGCTTAACGAGATGAAAGAGGCATATGCAGATATGCGTAATACCGAGGAGACGATAAAAGACCGGTGGACGTATCAGGAAGTTTTTAATTATGTTATTAATTATGCAGGTTATGAAGAGGTTCTTGCCGTAGATGAGAAAAGCCTGTATCAAATCAGGCGGGATGCACTTGAGGAGGAAAATCAGTATTGGGAGTTAAGCGAAGAAGAAATCAGGTATTGGGAGGAGCAGGAAAGTACGATTGAAAAGCCTTTTGTATATGAATATAAGAGCGGGGCGTGTCTGTTTTTTGCGCGTCTTATTCTGCTGACCTGTCTATGGCTTGCTTTTATAGCAATCGGACTGGCGAACTTTTTCGGAGAAGAACATACCCGCAGGACGGATCAGCTTATTTTATGCAGTAAGAATGGAAAAACGCCGCTCTATCTGGCGAAGATAGCGGCAGGCGTTACTTTCGGCATGGGAGCGACGGTTTTCTTTTATCTTGTGCAGCTGGCTCTTATAGCGGCAATTTATGGGATGAGCGGCTTTGCTTTGCCGCTGCAGCTTTATTTGTGGATGAGCGCTTTGCCGATAAGCCTTGGCGGCGCGATTCTGATTTCGTTCGTCCTTTCCCTTGCGGCGTCGGTGTTATGCAGCGTGTTTACCATGTTATTGTCCGAACTTTTCCGGAATGGAGTTGCTGCGCTCTCCGTCGTGTCCGGCGCGACGCTTTTTACCGTATTTGTTTCGGTTCCGGTTCGTTACGGCATTGTCTCGCAGTTATATACTTTAATGCCAATGAGGTTTTTTAACGACACTGCCTTTCTGGATAAGCGGTTATTTAGCATTTTCGGGAAACATTTTACCATACTGCAGACAGCGCCGGTTTTCTATTTGGCGGCAGCGGTTGTTTTAGCCGGAATCGGGTATCGGGTGTATAGAGGGTATCAGGTGCAGGGGAGGTGATGAGGGAACGGGGAAAAGGGGATGAAGCACACGGAAATCAATTTGCAGTTAGCGTTTAGACATAGAGTTGTCAGGACAGAGATAAATCCCTTGTCGGTACGCTTTCGCTTCGTGAAAAATGTAGCGGCAGTAAATTCGTGAAAGACCTCATTAACTGCCGACATTTTTCAAGAACCGCTGCGGGATTTATCTCTGCCCTGACGTTTCAATAGTAAATGATAACTGAAAATTGATTTCTGTAGATTAAGCAAAAATGAATGGAAGTGCGAGCGCGATTGTAGTAGAATAACAGCGTCAGACAATTCAACAAATTGGGGTTTAACGGGGTGATAGACGTGATAAGCATGTTAAAATACGGTAATACGAATACTTTTTTTGTTCGTGGAATAAGTAGTAGTTTACTTATTGATACTGACTATGCAGGTACATTGCCAATGCTTTATAAGCAACTGAAAAAGAGTAGTATTCATTTAAACGATATAACTTATATTTTGGCTACACATTATCATCCCGACCACATTGGACTTGTGAGTGAACTGATGGATTTGGGTGTAAAACTTCTGCTAATTGATACTCAAGTCGAATATGTCCAATTTTCTGATGAAATATTTAGCAGGGATAAGCGTTTAAAATATAAGCCAATCGACAGCAAAAAAGCTATGGTGATAACTTGCAGGGAAAGTAGAGATTTTCTTGCTGATATGGGAATCTATGGGAAAATAATTTCTACGCCGAGTCATAGTGAAGATAGCATTTCTTTGATTTTGGATGATGGAACTTGCATTGTTGGTGATTTAGAACCTATAAGCTATTTAGATGCTTATGATAATAATTCAAAACTAAAAAATGACTGGGAACATATCTTGAATATGGAACCAAAGAAAATCCTATATGCCCATGCAAATGAGAAAATCATTTATAGATGATGGGAAAAAATTTCGCAAAGATATAGCAACAGGAATGCAGCAGATTCCAAAGACTGCTAAAGATGAAAGATTGCTCCATGAATGGTTGGCAAATAAGAATTAGGAACTATCCCAAACTAAATACCGTTTGATTTAATTCAATTTTCTGTTTTCTGTGTTATCACAAGCTGTCAATATCCGGATATCCTCAAATTGCTAGTTCACATTAATATAATCCATTGGCGGCTTTAGCAACTCGCTCACTATAGCGCTCCTTCCACATCCTTTTTCCTACTTCTATCCTGGAACCATCGCTGTTCTGCTGATATATAACCTGTTTTTCACTGTCATATATAAACACCGGAACATCCATTGCTTTCTTTTTCTCTAACTCAATCCTTATTGCTTCATTTACACGTTTGACAACCAACTCATCGGAAATGTAATCTTCTCGTTTCATACTTTTCATTACCTTCCTTTTTAATTCTGAATCAGTACGAAATAGCCCGCTTATATTATATATTATACATCATATGATGTTTTTTGAAAACTGAATTTTCCGTAAAACTTCTACAAAAAGAATACTAAACAAATTGTAATGGAAGTGAGAATGTATATGTGGTAAAATGGCTATGTTGGGATAATCAAGAAATCGGGATTGACCAAAAGGAGATGTATTATGGAAAAAGGTATTTTATATATTGCAGAGATTCCATATGAAACAGGCGAAATTCATTATAGATACTCACGCAAGATATCGGATGATGAAACGAAATGGATTCGGGATGGTTTGTTTACGGAATATTATCAAAATGGGAATATTGCTTCAACAGGATTATATGATAATGGATTAGAAAATGGTCATTGGATTGATTATCATGAAAATGGTCAA
>JAMPCN010000006.1 GCA_023666125.1 Bacillus sp. (in: firmicutes)
AAGTATTCTACGCATTTCTTCCAAAAAAACCAATATTTATTTGTGAGAATAAAGTTTGGAAAAATATACGAGGAAAACAGGGAGAAAAAAGATAAAATTATCAAATATGGATAAAAAAACACAAAAACATATAAAAATATTGTAATATATGAATAAAGAAAGAAAGATAAAAAGAGAATTATTTTGTAAATAATATTCACTTTCTGATTGGAGTGTGATATAATTATGGAACAAAATAAAATTATTATTTTTATTTTAAATAAATTTATCAGAAACAAGAGGTGAGGATATGGTTAAGAAAGAGATGATTGCCATGCTGTTAGCGGGCGGTCAGGGAAGCAGACTGGGGGTGTTGACTTCCAAAGTGGCGAAGCCTGCCGTATCATTTGGCAGTAAGTACAGGATTATTGATTTTCCACTAAGTAATTGTATCAATTCCGGTATTGATACGGTGGGTGTCCTGACACAGTACCAGCCGCTTCGTTTGAATACGCATATCGGTATTGGCATTCCGTGGGATTTGGACAGGAATATCGGCGGCGTTACCGTGCTTCCTCCTTACGAGAAGAGCGTACACAGTGAATGGTATACGGGTACGGCGAATGCGATTTACCAGAACATTGCCTATATGGAGAGCTTTAACCCTGAATATATCCTGATTCTTTCGGGTGACCATATCTACAAGATGGACTATGAAGTAATGTTGGATTTCCACAAGCAGAACGGTGCGGAAGCCACCATTGCGGTTATGCCGGTTCCGATGGAGGAGGCGAAGCGGTTCGGTATTATGATTACCGATGAGAACCGCAGAATTACCGACTTTGAGGAGAAACCGGAGCAGCCGAGAAGCAATCTCGCTTCGATGGGGATTTATATTTTTAACTGGAAGACCTTAAAGGAAGCGCTGCTTGTCAATGCGGAACAGTCAGGCTTGGACTTTGGTAAACATATTATTCCATACTGCCATAAAAAAGGCGCGCCTCTTTACGCATATGAATTTAACGGATATTGGAAGGACGTAGGAACGCTGAGTTCTTATTGGGAAGCCAATATGGAACTGATTGACATTGTTCCGGAATTTAATTTATATGAAGAGTACTGGAAGATTTATACGAAATGTGAGACGCTGCCGCCTCAGTATCTGGCTCCCGACAGCGTGGTGGAAAGAAGCATTATCGGAGAGGGAAGCGAGGTATACGGAAAGGTGTATAATTCCGTTATCGGCTGCGGCGTAACGATTGGAGCAGACACTGTTATCAGGGATTCCATAGTCATGAATTCTACGGAAATCGGCAAAAACTGTGAATTATATAAAGCCATCGTAGCGGAGAACGTGACCTTGGGAGATAACGTGAAACTGGGAATCGGGGATGAAGTTCCCAATATGACGGATCCGCATATTTATAATCACGGCCTTGTAACGATCGGGGAAAAGAGCGTTATCCCTGACGGTGTTACGATAGGGAAGAACTCCGTTGTATTTGGCGCGACCACTGCCGAAGATTATGAGAACCTATATCTTCCGAGCGGTAGAACATTGATTAAGGCAGGTGATGAACAGTGAGAGCGATAGGAATTATTTTAGCCGGCGGTAACAACCACAGAATGAAAGAATTGACGAGAAAGCGTGCTGTCTGTGCTATGCCGATTGCAGGAAGTTATCGCGGTATCGACTTTGCACTCAGTAACATGACCAATTCCCATATCAATAAGGTTGCGGTATTTACCCAGTATAATGCGGGCAGCTTAAATGAACATTTAAGTTCATCCAAATGGTGGGATTTCGGACGTAAACAGGGCGGATTATTTCTTTTTACCCCTGCGACGACGGCGGAGAGCAATGCATGGTATCGCGGCACGGCGGACGCCATAGCCCAGAACCTTGCTTTTTTGAAAAACAGCCATGAACCTTATGTAGTCATTTCTTCCGGTGACTGTGTTTACAAGATGGATTATAATAAGGTATTGGAATATCATATTGAAAAAAAGGCTGATATTACGGTAGTATGTAAGGAGATGGGAGCCGACGCCAATATAGAACGTTTCGGTACGGTTAAGATGAATGAGGAAAGCCGTATTGAAGAGTTTGAAGAAAAGCCGGTAGTAGCAAAATCCAACACGATTTCCTGTGGCGTATATATCGTCAGAAGACGACAGCTTATCGAAATGATTGAGAAATGCGCCGAAGAAGACCGGTACGATTTTGTAAAAGACATTCTGATTCGTTATAAAGACATTAAGAGAATCTTTGGTTATAAAATTAAGGAGTACTGGAGCAACATTGCGACGGTGGAGGATTATTTCAAGACAAATATGGATTTCTTACAGCCGGATATCAGAAATTATTTCTTTAAACAGTATCCGGACGTATACTCCAAGGTAGATGATAATCCTCCGGCAAAATATAACGTAGGAGCAAAAATAAGAAACAGCCTGATTTCAAGCGGCTGTATTGTAAATGGTACTGTAGAGGATTCAGTTATCTTTAAAAAGACCTATGTTGGAAACAACTGCTATATTAAGAATTCCATCATTTTAAATGATGTTTATATCGGAGATAATACGCATATTGAAAATTGTATCGTTGAAAGCCGGGGTACAATTAGGGCAAATTCATATTACAGAGGGGAAAACGGAATAGAAATTGTGGTAGAACATAATGACAGATATGTTATTTAATGTTATTGTATCCGAAGTAGGTCTGATAGATTGAATGGATAAAGATGTTGTTGATTACAAGCTGCGTGGCTTGATAAGTATGACTTGTGTGGAAAAGCTTGTGAAAGCCGACGGGAACCTGTTCGGTATCATATGATAAGGAGGCTGAGCTTCATGAGAATTACTGATGTCCGCGTACGTAAAATGACTCAAGACAGCAAGATGAAAGCAATCGTCTCAATTACCATTGACGACGAGTTTGTAGTGCATGACATTAAAGTAATTGAGGGCGAAAAAGGACTTTTTATTGCTATGCCAAGCAAGAAGGCGACTGATGGCGAATATCGGGATATTGCACATCCGATTAATTCGACTACCAGAGAACGTATTCAAAGTATCATTTTGGATAGCTATGAGAAAGCGCTTTTAGAACCGAATGACGAATAATGGATTGAGTGAGTAATTGGCAAAAAGGATGCTTAGGCATCCTTTTTTGTCAGCCACAAACGGGGAGAGGCTATGTACATTATCGCAGGTTTGGGAAATCCGGGTGGAAAATATGAAAATACACGCCATAATATAGGTTTTATGGTAATTGATGCAGCGGCAGAAAAGTATCATATCGCGGTAACGGAAAAAAAGCATAAGGCGTTAATCGGAAAGGGTATGATTGGCGGTGAAAAAGTGATTCTGGTAAAGCCGCAGACTTTTATGAATCTCAGTGGTGAAAGTATAAGAGAGGTCATAGACTATTATAAAATAGAAGAAAAGTCGGAACTTATCGTCATTTCCGACGATATCAGTCTGGATGTGGGAATGCTCCGTATCCGTAAAAAAGGCAGCGCAGGCGGGCATAACGGCCTTAAAAATATTATCCTGCATCTTGGACATGATGAATTTCAGCGGATTAAAATCGGCGTAGGGGAAAAACCGTCCGATTATGATTTGGTGGATTATGTGTTGGGGCATTTCGGAACAGAAGACAGAACAATAATAGAAGACTGTGTGAAAAAAGCGGTAGAGGCAATGGAAGTTATGATAACGGAAGGAGCCGACGCGGCAATGAACCAATTTAATAAAAAGACGGCGAAAGGAGCAGGACAACAACCATGAGGGCATTACTGGCGCCCCTGCATGAACTGGGAGAATATGACGAAATTAAAAAAATGCTGAAAAAGGACAATGCGGCAGTTGCGTTAAGCGGCTGTGTTGATTCTGAAAAGCTGCATATGGTATACGGACTTGGCGATGGTTTTCGATATAAAATCATCGTTACTTTTGATGAACTGAAAGCAAAGGAATTGTATGAAGATTATAAATTTTATGACAGAAATGTCATGATTTATCCGGCCAAGGATCTGATATTTTTTCAGGCCGACATTCATGGAAATCAGTTGATTATGCAGCGTATGAAAGCGCTGCGCAGACTGATGGAAAAAAAGCCCGCGACCATCATTACGACCTTTGACGCATTGATGGCGCCGCAGGTTCCGTTATCGGTGCAAAAAGAGAATGTTATTTCCATTAATAAAGAAAACAGCGTTGACGAAAACAGCCTGGCCGTGCAATTAACCTCATTAGGGTATGAGAAAAACTATCAGGTGGAAGCGCCCGGACAGTTCAGTATCCGGGGCGGCATTATTGATATTTTTGACTTAACGGAAGAAAATCCTTACCGCATTGAACTGTGGGGGGAGGATGTGGAGTCTATCCGGAGTTTTGATGTATTGAGCCAGCGTTCCATTGAAAAATTAGAGTCCGTTTCTATTTATCCCGCGACGGAAATTGCCTTAAGCGAAGAACAACTGCGTACAGGTCTTAAGGCCATTGAAAAAGAGGGAAAAGAATATGAGGCAAAACTGCGCGCTGAAATGAAGACGGAGGAGGCGCACCGCATTCATAAACAGATAGGAGAGCTGAAAGAACAGCTTTTGGAACTGGGATTTTCTTTTAACGCGGTGAATCTGGAAAGCTATATCCGGTATTTTTATCCAAAGCTTACGACTTTTCTGGAATTTTTTCCGGTAGAGCAAAGCTGCGTTTTTATAGATGAACCGATTCGCGTCGGCGAATATGCGGGGGCGGTGGAATTTGAATTCAGAGAAAGCATGATGCACCGTGTGGAGAAAGGCTATATTTTACCGGGGCAGATGGACGTTTTATTCAGATGTGAGGAGGTTGCCGCAAAACTTGCGGACAGAAGAGTTGTGGCGCTGTCCATGATGGACGGGAAAAATCCGCTGTTTAAGACGGAGCGGAAATTTGATATTCAGGCAAGAAGCCTGCCTTCTTATAATAACAGTTTTGACGCGCTGGTAAAAGACTTATTAAGATATAAAAAGAACGGATACCGGGTGCTGCTTTTGTCGGGTTCCAGAACGAGAGCCAAAAGACTTGCTGAAGATTTGCGGGAGCAGGAGGTTTCCGCTTTTTACAGTGAAGACCCGGAACGGGAAGTACAGCCGGGAGAAGTAATGACTTATTACGGACGGGTGCTAAAGGGATTTGAATATCCGCTGCTTAAGTTTATCGTCATTTCGGAGAGCGATATCTTCGGCGTCCAGAAAAAGAGAAAGAAGAAGAAAAAGATTTATGAAGGGCAGAAAATTAATGATTTTGCGGAACTGAAAGTCGGCGATTATGTCGTGCATGAGACGCACGGTCTCGGTATATACCGTGGCATCGAGAAAGTGGAAGTGGAGAAAGTCACAAAGGACTATATTAAAATAGAGTATCGGGATGGCGGAAATCTGTATATTCTGGCGACAGGACTGGACGTCATTCAAAAATATGCGTCTGCGGATGCCGGAACGCCGAAATTAAATAAATTAGGCACGCAGGAATGGAATAAGACAAAGACCAAAGTACGCAGCGCAGTCAATGAAATAGCGCAGGATTTGGTGGAATTATATGCACACAGACAGCAGAGAAACGGTTATCAGTACGGGGCGGATACGGTCTGGCAGAAAGAATTTGAAGAAATGTTTCCCTATGAGGAAACGGAGGATCAGTTAAATGCTATTGCCGATACCAAGGCGGATATGGAAAGTGTTAAGATAATGGATCGCCTGATTTGCGGAGACGTCGGATATGGAAAGACAGAAATTGCCATCCGCGCCGCGTTTAAGGCGGTGCAGGAGGGAAAACAGGTGGTTTATCTGGTGCCGACAACGATTTTGGCGCAGCAGCATTACAATACCTTTATACAGCGTATGAAGGACTTTCCGGTTCGTATCGAACTGCTTTCCCGTTTCCGCACTGCAGCAGAGCAGAAAAAGACGATAGAAGCGCTGCGAAAAGGCATGGTGGATATCGTTATCGGTACGCACAGAGTACTTTCGGATGATGTTGTTTTTAAGGATTTAGGATTATTAATTGTAGATGAGGAACAGCGTTTTGGCGTAACGCATAAAGAAAAAATTAAGAAGATGAAAGAAGACGTTGACGTATTGACGCTGACCGCGACGCCGATTCCCAGAACGCTTCATATGAGCCTTATCGGTATTCGCGACATGAGTGTGTTAGAGGAGGGGCCGAACGACAGGCTGCCGATACAGACCTTTGTCTGTGAATACAATGAGGAGCTGGTGCGGGAAGCGATTGTCAGGGAACTTGCCAGAAAAGGACAGGTATATTATGTTTATAACAGGGTTGCGCATATTGCCGATGTTGCAGCCTCTGTCCAAAATCTGGTTCCGGAGGCGACGGTTGCCTTTGCCCATGGACAGATGAAAGAGAGGGAATTAGAGCGTATCATGTATGATTTTATCGACGGGGAGATTGATATTCTGGTGTCTACCACCATTATTGAAACCGGATTGGATATCACGAATGTGAATACCATGATTATTCATGATTCCGATAATATGGGGCTGTCGCAGCTCTATCAGCTTCGGGGCAGGGTAGGGCGTTCCAACCGGACGGCATACGCTTTTCTCATGTATAAGAGAGATAAGATGTTAAAAGAAGTCGCGGAGAAACGTCTGGAGGCAATCCGGGAGTTTACCGATTTGGGAAGCGGTTTTAAAATTGCCATGCGCGATTTGGAAATCCGCGGCGCGGGCAATATTCTCGGCGCAAGACAGCATGGGCATATGCAGGCGGTAGGATATGATTTATACTGTAAAATGCTAAATGAGGCGGTAAAAAATATAAAGGGCATCCCTGTCATAGAGGATTTTAACACGGCGATTGATTTGGATGTGGATGCCTATATTCCGCCCTCTTATATTGTCAATGAGATTCAAAAACTGGATATTTATAAGCGGATTGCCGGCATTGAGAACGACAGGGAATGCGACGATATGAAAGAGGAACTTCTTGACCGTTTCGGGGAAATCCCCAAATCTGTTGATAATCTGCTACGGATTGCGCTTATCCGGGTGAAGGCGCACAAACTTTTTATGCCCGAGGTGAAAGGGAAAAACGAATTGCTGCAATTCCTGTTTAGGACGGACGCGCCGATAGCGGTGGAGAATATTCCGCTGTTAATACAAAGGTACGAGGGAAAACTTTTGTTTGACCCGAAAGGCACGCCTGCTTTCCGGTATCGGTATAGAAAATGCGATTTGGTGGAAAAAAATGAAGAAATGCTCTTATCCTTGACAGAGCAGCTATTGGGCGATATGGAGGAACTTCTTTTAGGAAAAAATATGGCAGTGCAGTAAAGCAATCCGAACAGTTGTTCGTCAAAGACCGGTTTATGGTACTTTATAAATGCTATTCTATTTTCAGAACAAGAAAACAGATTCTGAAAGGAGATGGCATTTATGAAAGGATACACAGTGGAAAGCGGTTATATGGGATATGTGGAAGGTGTCTATATGTTATTTGCAAGCGAGACGGATTATGAAGAATATGTAGAACACCGGAATTGAATTAAGTGTTGTATGATGGGATGAAATGGCATATATTATATGTTAAGATAACGAAAGTGCGATACCGTTCGTTCATAATCCGTGTTGTGGAAAATAATATGGAGGTCTGCGTGATTATTAAAGTTGATAATATTCCGGTAAATTATATAGATGAAGGAACAGGCGATGTTATTTTGCTTCTGCATGGGTGGGGGTCTAATATTACCCTGTTTGATGGGATTATCAAGACGCTTTCTGCAAGGCACAGAATAATTGCGCCGGATATGCCGGGATTTGGCAAAACACCGGAGCCGCAGACGCCGTGGTGTGTGGATGACTATGTGGACTTTGTGATGAAGTTTATGGAGAGTCTGCAATTAACAGAGGTAAGTGTCGTAGTGCATTCCTTTGGCGGCAGAGTCCTATTTAAAATGAATGCGAGGCAGAATCTTCCCTATACAATCCGTAAGGCGGTTTTGATTGACAGTGCGGGAATTATGCCGAAAAAGACATGGAAGCAGAAAGTGAGCCTTCGCCTTTATAAGATGGCAAGCAGTATGATGAGTACGAAAGTATTGCATTTTTTGTACCCTGATGCGGTGGAGGATATGAGGAAAAAGAGGGGATCCGCGGATTATAATAATGCGACGCCGATTATGCGGGCTACGCTGGTAAAAGTCGTGAATGAAGATTTGGAACCGCTTATTTCCAAAATAAAATGTCCGACGCTTCTGATTTGGGGAGATGCGGATACGGCGACGCCGATTGCAGATGCCCGGACAATGGAGCGGCTGATAAAAGACGCAGGGCTTGTGGTATGCGAGGGGGCGGGGCATTATTCTTTCCTGGAACAGCCCGCAAAAGTACACGGCGCATTGCAGAGCTTTTTCGGATAGAGGATGTTGGAAGAAGAAAGGAATTAAAAATCATTGATGGATATCTTTTTGTGGATTATCTGGTTCGGCACATATATACCCGGAGCAGTTTGCTTTGAACTTTATATCATGCATATGTTTCAGCAAAATTCCTATAAACCGACGGAATACCGGGAATGGCTTGCAGTAACCGGGAATGTCGGAAGACTGCTTGGAAAAACGCTTTACAGCCTGATTTCTCTGCCATTACTTATGATTGGCGGGCGAGGATGTCTTATTACGGCGTGCCTGATGAATATAATGACTATTTTGGTCAATAAACCCCGTAAAGCAAAAAAACCGCTTGTTTATACGGCAAGAGTCAAGAGAATGCTGATAACGACAGGTATTTTATTTATCATTGGCATGTTGTGTTCTTTTATCCGCAGGGCGGATATCGTCAGAACATGCAGTGTGGTTTTATCGGTGTTATTTGTGCTGCTTCCTGTTTTGGCGCTGTTGGTGAATTTTATCAATCATCCGATAGAGCAGGCCATTGACAGGTATTATATTAATGATGCGGCGCGGATTTTAAGCAGGATGCCGGATTTAACGGTCATAGGCGTTACCGGAAGTTATGGGAAGACCAGCGTCAAATATTTTCTAAGCAAGCTGCTTTCCCAACAGTTTAATGTTTTGCACACGCCCGGCAATTACAATACGACTCTGGGTGTTGTCAGGACCATCAGGGAGCATATGAAGTCTTTCCATGAAATTTTTATCTGTGAGATGGGAGCAAGACAGGTAGGGGATATTAAGGAAATCTGCGACTTAGTGCATCCAAAATATGGAATTATCACTTCGATAGGCCCACAGCATCTGCAAAGTTTTCATACGATTGAGAATGTCATCGGCACGAAATTTGAACTGGCCGACGCCATACCGTCTGACGGGAAAGTTTTTTTAAATTATGATAATCCTTATATCAGGGATAAAAAAACAGACAAACCGTTTGTCAGCTATGGCACATCAGGAGAAAATACGGATTATGCGGCTTATGATATCAGGGTGTCAAAAGAAGGCTCATTTTTTAAGATGAAAGATAAACAGGGCGCGGAATATGAGTTTCATACGAAGCTGGTCGGCAATCATAATGTGCAAAACATTGCCGGAGCTATCGCGGTTGCCAATACGCTTGGCATTTCAATGGAAAAACTGATATTTCCGGTGAAACAACTGGAGAGCGTACCGCACAGACTGCAGTTAATCAAGCAGGGAAGCAGAACCATATTGGATGACGCTTATAATTCCAATAAAAATGGATTTAAGGCCGCTTTGGATACATTGGCGATGTTTGAAGACCTCAGAATCTTAGTGACGCCCGGTATGGTGGAACTCGGGGAACGTCAGTATGAGGAAAATAAGGAAATAGGCATATATGCGCATGATAAATGCGATTATGCGGTGCTGGTAGGAAAAGAGCAGACAAAGCCGATACAGGACGGTCTGCTGGAATCCGGTTTTGCAAAGCAAAAAATGATTGTCGTAGATACGATTCAGGAGGCGTTTCAGATGGTGAATGCGATACCCGGCGAGAAACAGAAAGTTGTTTTGATTGAAAATGATCTGCCGGATAATTATATGTAACAACGCATAAGAAACTTTACGTCTGCGTCTTTGTGTCTGTGTCCGGATTTGCAGGCGGCGGGAAAGGTATGGGAAAGATTATGAAAATTAAAGTAGGCGTTTTTTTCGGAGGAAAAAGTGTGGAGCATGAGGTTTCCGTTATTTCGGGTATTCAGGCATTAAAAGCCTTTGATAAGGAGAAATACGAAGCGCTTCCCATCTATATTACCAAAGAAAATGAGATGTATACCGGCGAGGCGGCAGGAGAGATTGAGAATTATAAAAATATTCCGGAGTTATTAAAAAAGAGTATTCGTATCTTCTGTATCTGTGAACAGGGAAAACTGAATCTGGTACAATACCCGGAGAAAAAATTCGGCAGTTCGGTAGTGGATTATATTGATGTGGCATTCCCGGTTGTGCATGGCGCCAACGTGGAAGACGGCTCTTTGCAGGGCTTTTTACGTCACTATAATGTGCCGCTTGTAGGCTGTGATGTGGCGCCTGCGGCGGTTTCCATGGATAAATATGTCATGAAAGCAGTGTTAAAGGATAATGATATTCCGATACTGGACTGCGTCACGCTGCATGTGTCGGAATACCGGCAAGATGAAGAGAGCGCATACCATAAGGTGGAAAATAAGGTAGCATATCCGGTTATTGTAAAGCCTGTCAATCTGGGTTCCAGCGTAGGCATTAAAATTGCGAAAGACAGGGAGGAATTGCGGGAGGCTTTGGAATATGCTTATGAATTTGGGCAGAAAGTGCTGATAGAAAGAGCAATTATGAATCTGCGGGAAATTAACTGTGCGGTTTTAGGGGATTATGAGAGCGCGCAGGCATCCGAGTGTGAAGAACCGGTTTCCAGTGATGAAATTTTAAGTTATGAAGATAAGTATGTGGCGGGAAATAAATCCGGTTCCGAGGGAATGAGGACGGCGAAAAGAGAACTGCCTGCCAATCTGACGCCTGAACTGCGGGAGGAAATCCGCAGCCTTGCGGTAAAAACATTCCGGGCATTGGATTGTAATGGTGTGTCCAGGATTGACTTTATGATTGATAAAGATACGAACAAGGTATATGTGAATGAAATCAACTCCATTCCGGGTTCTCTTGCTTTTTATTTATGGGAGGCCGTGGGAAAACCGTACGCGGAGTTGTTGGATGATATGGTAAAACTTGCATTAAAAAGGGAACGTGAAGAGAATAACCTTTTAACTTCCTTTGAAAGCAATATTTTACAAAATGCCAGCCTTTCCGGCGCAAAGGGTGTAAAAAAATAAAGAGGGCAATATAAAAATCATATAGAAAATAACAAGATTCAGGTATAAACTCCCACCATTTACAGATACTACTAGCACGGTTTATATAAAATACGATTAGAGTAAATGGAGGTTTTTAGTATATGAAAGCAACGGGAATTGTTAGAAGAATAGATGATTTAGGACGTATTGTCATTCCGAAGGAGATTCGCAGGACACTGCGCATCAGAGAAGCCGACCCGCTGGAAATTTATACCGACAGAGAAGGCGAAATTATTCTGAAGAAATATTCGCCTATCGGAGAGATGGGAACGTTTGCAAAACAGTATGCCGAGAGTATGGCACAGGTATCCGGACACATTGCAATGATATCCGACAGAGACCAGTTTATTGCCGTTTCCGGAGGTATGAAAAATGTTTTGGGAAAATCCATCAGTAGGGATTTGGAAGAAAAAATTAATAACAGAGAGAGCGTGGTAGCGACAAAGGGAGACAGAAATTTTATTCCTGTCTGCCACGAAGCCGGTGAAGAATATCACCATGAGGCAATCAGCCCCATTATATGTGAGGGGGATGTGATTGGCGCCGTTATTCTTTTGGAAATGGATAACAAATCCAAAATGGGCGAGGTGGAGCAGAAGCTGATTCAGTCCGCAGCAGGTTTTTTGGGCAGACAGATGGAACAGTGATTATATAAAATAGTCTATCGTATCTTCCGGGAGAAGACGGGTATTGTTATTAAAGATGATGACCGCCTCCCGGATGGGATACGGTCCCATCTCATAAAAACCTTCGCCGGTACGGTTTAAACGTTCGATAGAGACAAGACGGTTGGCGCGTTTGGGCTGGTCCGGTATAAAGGTGATGCCCGGTTCGGAGTATTCTTCGCTTAATTCGGGGTCATCTTCTTCCTCATAATAAGGGTCAAAGAGGTAGATATTATCATCCTCAACGCCCGTTAAAAGTACATAGTGGCCTACGTCTAAAAATACGCGCAGCACAACAACGCCGCCCTGCTGTAAGGCATACAGAATTTTACCGGTCTGGTTGATATGTACATCCTCACCCGATATAAATTCACAGGAAATCGGAAAGTTTTTCATCCGTCCAAACTGGTTGAGCCAATTAGAAAGGAACATCATAGCGGTAGCGGAAGTGCCATGTTTTCCAACCTCGCCGTTTTCATTATAGGAATCCAGACAATAAAGCATAATGTACTTAATAATGTCCGGATAGATATCCTCTCTTTCAAAAAGATAGCGGACGGCATTGGTAAGCGTAACCGGACCGCAGTCGTATTCGCTGGATTGATAATTGAGTAAATTTTTCATGTGGAATCCATGTTCCTTTCCAATGTTTTCTCGGCATAAAACAGTATAAAAGTGATTGTAATATACAACGTATTGATTTTTTTGTCAAGAATGTGCTATGATACGTTTGCCTGTCCGATAAAGCGCGCATTTAAGAGGCATTTTAATAAATGTCAGTTTTTTGGAAAAAAATGTTGACAATAGAGAGTTCTGGAAATATAATTTAACACAGTTCCTAGTTGAATACTAGGAAATGGGAGGAGGAGTTTATGATGAAAAAGTTGTTTGGTAAAGCTGTCAGTATTGCGCTTGTATGGACAATGCTGTTTCTGATGACAGGCTGTGGTTCATCAGAAGAGCAGGGCGGCGCATCCGCAGATAACGCGGCAGAGACGCTGGATAGTGCGTCTGCGGATGGAAAGGTAGTCAACATCGGCATTACGGATTCTTTGGGCGGCATGAATCCCTTGACAATCGACCAGACCTGGATTAATAAATATGCAATAGGATTAGAATTTCTTCCGCTGGTGGATTTGGATGAAAATTTGAATTTCCAGCCCATGCTGGCAGATTCCGTGACGACGGAGGATAATATAAATTTCATCGTTCATATTGATGAAAATGCCGCGTGGTCGGACGGTACGCCGGTTACGGCGCAGGATGTTGAGTTTACGTTCTGTCGTCTGGCAAGCCCTGTGATAGCCAATCCGACTTTGATGCTCTATGCCTTTGAAGGGGTAAACGATGAAGGGTTTGTAGAAGAGGGCGTAAACAGCGTAGAGGGAATCAAGATTCTGGATGATAAGACGGTTCAGTTTACGACAAAATATCCGATAGCGCTGACTACATTTGAAAATACGTATGCTTTTTATATTCATACGTTACCGAAACATGTGCTGGAGGGCTACAGTGAAGCGGAACTTTCCACATTGGATTGGTTTAACCATCCTGACGTTATAAGCGGCCCTTACAGGGTGACGGATTATGATGTTGACCATTATATTTCCTATACGGCCAATGAAAGTTACTGGAAAGGCGCGCCGAAAATTGATAAGCTGAATTTCCGGATTCTGGATTCCAGCCAGATTTATGCAGGATTACAGTCCGGAGAAATAGATGTCACACATCATACGATGACGGCAATTCCGCAGGAAGACTATGAAAATATAGAAGCATTGGAAAATGTCGATGTGGTATATGGTTCACCGATTACCAATCAGTCCGTATTTATCCAGACGGAAAATATTCCGGATGTAAGAGTGCGGCAGGCGCTTGTATATGCGATTGACAGGAATCAGATTTTAGAGCAGTTGATGAAAGGACATGGTGAAATCGTAGACGGTTTCCTTTCTTCCGCCGGTCCGTTTTTTGATGAAACGATTACGCCGCTGCCGTATGACCCGGAAAAAGCAAAGGCATTGTTGGAAGAGGCGGGATGGGATAGTTCCCGGACACTTCGCTTTTATGTCAATTCCGGCGATGGCACGTTTGTGAATGCGGCACAGGTTATGGCGGCGCAGTGGGCGGACGCAGGCATTAAGGTAGAGATTCAGACGGTTGATTTGGCAACGTTGATGACGATTGCAGGTACGACTGACTATGATTTCTTTGCGGTGCAGTATACATATGCGCCGGTTGACCCTTATCCGGACATTGCATGGCTGCTTGGCGGCGAGGGAAGCTGGACCGGATATGGCAGTGATGAAATTAACGACGCGCTGGCTTCTACCCAGACGGCGGGCAGTGTTGAGGAAATGAAAGAGTTTTATTCCGTTGTCGATAAAAAAGTGCAGGAGGATGTACCGATGTTTTCCGCCTATGTTATTAGTGCGCAGGGAGCCGTCAGCAAGAGATTGACGGGAGTTAATGCGAATGTTTACGGGTTCTTTACCAATGTGCATGAATGGGATGTTGCACAATAACTTGCAATCAATAAGCATGGATGATAATATAAAGAAACGATAAGTGTAATACCACAGATGGCGTAAAACCGTCTGTGGTATTTGTTGCAGTATAGCGCAGGGGAAATAATTGATAATCAGTGGGGAAAAATCATGTCACATTTGCTGGAAGTTGACGGACTTACAACGGCTTTTAAGGGAGATTACGGGGAAAATATAAGCGTGGACCATATTCATTTTTATGTGGATAAGGGAGAGACTGTCTGTATTGTGGGAGAGTCCGGATGCGGGAAAAGCGTTACATCGCTTTCTATCATGGGGCTGTTAGCCAGAGACGGGAAAGTGACGGACGGGGCGGTTTATTTTGACGGGCGCAACCTGTTTGAAATGACGCAGCAGGAATTGGATAATGTCAGAGGCAATCAGATGACCATGATTTTTCAGGACCCGCTTACGTCGTTGAATCCCGTTTTTACGATAGGCAACCAGATTACGGAAAGTATCAGGACGCATATGGGGCTTTCCAAAGCAGAAGCGGAAAAAAGAGCGCAGATGCTGCTTACAAGAGTCGGTATGCCGGATGCAAAGCAGGCAATGAAAAAATTCCCGCACACGCTTTCCGGCGGTATGCGCCAGAGGGTTATGATTGCCATGGCGTTATCCTGTAATCCGCAGCTTTTAATTGCGGATGAGCCGACTACCGCGTTGGATGTTACGATTCAGGCGCAGATAATGAAATTGATAAAAGAATTGCAGCAGGAAAATGACATGTCTGTCATTTTGATTACACATGATATCGGACTGGTTGCGCGTATGGCGGACAGGGTGCTTGTGATGTATGCAGGGCAGTTGATTGAAGAGGCGTCCGTGACGGAATTATTTCAAAATCCGAAACATCCGTATACGCAGGCGCTTTTGGCGTCTGTGCCGACGATAAGAGACGATGCCGACAGGCAGTTGGTATCCATACCTGGACTTGTGCCTGAAAATTATGATGATATTACGGGATGCCGCTTTGCCCAAAGGTGCCGATACTACTGCGCGAAATGCGATAAAAAACAGACCGATTACGAAGTGCTTCCCGGACATACGGTTAAGTGCGCAAGACAAACGAGTTTGTCCGGCGAATAAGTTCGCCTGACAGAATTGTCAGAGACAATTCTGTGGAAAGAGAGAATGCAGTATGAATACGGAACAGACGCCACTGATTCAGGTGGAGAGGATGAAAAAATATTATCCCGTTAAGGGCGGGATGATTACACATACGACAGGCTATGTGAAAGCGGTGGATGATGTTAGTTTTTCCATTATGAAAGGGGAAACATTAGGGCTTGTAGGAGAATCGGGCTGCGGAAAGTCTACGATTGGCAGACAGTTGGTCGGACTGGAAAGACCAACAGGCGGTGCGGTTTACTATAAAGGAAAGAATCTGGCGGATATGGGGAAAAAAGAGATGCAGCAGATTCGTACCGGGCTGCAGATGGTGTTTCAGGATCCATATTCTTCCTTAAATCCGAGAAAACATATATACGAGATTTTGGCGCAGCCGATGTTGTACCATAAAGTATCAACAAAAGATTCCGTCGAAAAAGATGTTTTGCAGATTCTGGACATGGTCGGACTGCCAAAGAATACGCTGGGCAGATATCCTCATGAGTTTTCCGGCGGACAAAGACAGCGTATTGGCATTGCAAAAGCGCTGTCTTTACATCCGGAATTTATCGTCTGTGATGAACCGGTAAGCGCGCTGGATGTTTCCATACAGGCGCAGATTTTGAATTTATTAAAAAGCCTGCAAAAAGAACTGCATTTGACGTTACTTTTCGTAGGGCATGGGCTTGGCGCGGTGAATTATGTCAGTGACAGAATCGCCGTCATGTATCTTGGCAAAATTGTAGAAATGGGAGAGGCAAAAGAAATTTTTAGGAATCCGGTACATCCCTATACAAAAGCGTTGCTGGATGCGGCGCCGGTTCCCGACCCGGATGAGAATGCTTTGGAGCATGGCATTTTACAGGGCGAGGTTGGCAGCAGCGTCAACCCGCCGTCCGGATGCAGATTTCATACAAGGTGTCCTTATGCGCTGGACGAGTGCGGCAAAGACGAGCCTCTGATAAAAGAGGCTAAGGGCGCGGCTGACGGGCATTGTGTGGCCTGTTGGAATGATAAGTGAGTGGAGGCGTCGGCATGGGTAAATATATTTTAAAAAGAATAGTCATCGCAATTCCCGTTCTGATTGGCATTACGATTATTGATTATGCCATTATGTGTCTGGCCGGCAGTCCGCTGGAGATGCTGCAAGGCCCAAGGGTATCCGAGGGGGCGCTGGAAGCGAAAAAGATTGCGCTTGGTCTGGATAAACCGTTTTATATACAGTATTTTGTTTGGTTAGGACAGCTTTTACACGGCAACCTGGGATATTCCATTAAGTCTTATCAGTCGGTCGCTTCTTTAATTGGAAGCCATTTAGGGCCTACGCTGCTTTTGATGGGCGTATCGTTGATTGTCAGCCTGCTTATTGCAATTCCGGCAGGCATATACAGTGCGGTTCACCAGTATTCCAAGGGAGATTACGCCGTTGTGACGCTTTCTTTTCTGGGAAGCAGTGTACCCGGATTTTTTCTGTCGTTATTGTTGATTTATATTTTTACCGTCCGGCTGGGAATTTTACCGTCCAGCGGTATGATTACGCTGGGAACGGAGGGCGGCGCCGGGGATGTGGCAAGGCATATGGTAATGCCGGTCATTGTGCTGGCGGCTTCTATGGCGGGCAGTAATATCCGCTATATCAGAAGCGCGGTATTGGAGATTTTGCAGCAGGATTATTTGCGGACGGCCAGAGCAAAGGGAATTGGCAGATTTAAAGTCATTTATAAACATGCTTTAAGAAATGCGTTAGTGCCGATTGTCACGGTAATCGGCATGGAAATTCCGATGCTTTTTGGAGGCGCAATTATTATCGAACAGGTTTTTTCCTGGCCGGGACTTGGACTTATGACAATGAGCGCAATCAGCAACAGGGATTATCCCGTGATTATGGGGGTATGCCTGCTTTCTGCGGTTGTCGTTTTAATCGGTAATTTACTGACGGATATCCTCTATGCGCTGGTAGACCCGACCATTCAACTGCAATAGATTAATCAATCATGGAGAAAAATAATGGAATCACAGGCTATGGAAATGGATAAAATTGCAACGGAAAGATATGGGCAGACTGTTTTTAGAAGATTTAGAAAACATCATCTGGCAGCGTGCAGCCTGGTAGTTTTGGCATTTTTATGCGGCGCGGCCGTCTTAGCGCCCGTTATCGCCCCCTATGACCCGGATACAATCGTCGGTACATTCAGCGGTGCGCCATGCCGGGAATTTATATTGGGAACGGATCAGATAGGCAGGGATGTGTTGAGCAGACTGCTCTATGCAACAAGAATTTCTTTGTTAGTAGGAGTTATGGCGACATTGATATCAACGGCGGTAGGCGTTGTGCTGGGGCTTTTGGCCGGATATTTCGGCGGCGTTGTGGATATGGTGATTATGCGTTTTACGGATATGGTAATGTCCTTTCCTTATATTTTATTGGTGTTGGTTGCGGCCGCTGTCTTTAAACCCGGTCTCTGGAATATCATATTGATTCTCGGTTTTGTGGACTGGCCGGGTATCGCAAGGCTTGTAAGAGGCAATGTATTGTCGTTGCGGGAAACCAATTTCGTAAAGGGAAATATTGTGGCGGGTATGCCGCTGCGTCATATTTTATTTTCCGAGATACTGCCGAATACGGTTGCGCCGATTCTGGTTTATGCGACGTCCGTTCTGGCTATTTCCATACTGGACGAAGCGGCGCTTAGTTTTCTTGGCATGGGCGTGCAGCCGCCGACGGCGAGTCTGGGCAATATGTTAAACGGCGCGCAGTCTTTAACGGTGCTGACCGATAAGCCGTGGTTATGGATTCCGCCGGGGCTGTTGATTATTATATTGGTGATTGCAATTAATTTTGTCGGGGATGCATTAAGGGATGCACTTGACCCGAATGGTGGAAAACGTTAGTGAAAAGAAAGCAGGGATTACTATGCAGGAGTTGGAGCGGGAATTAAAGGAAGCGTTTTACTGGTTTCACAGACATCCGGAACTGTCTTATGAAGAATATGAGACGACAAAGAAAATCCGGGAATTTTTGGCGGCGCATGACATCGAAATTTTACCGTATGAACCGGAAACCGGGCTGATAGCCATTATCCGCGGGGAAAAAGACGGCGCGGTGCAGGCGCTTCGCTGTGATATTGACGCGCTTCCGATAGAAGAAAAAACAGACTTAGCGTATCGCTCCGAAATACAGGGTAAGATGCACGCCTGCGGACATGATATGCATATTACGGCGGGACTTGGCTGCGCCGTGCTGCTGCAACAAAGAAAAAGTACGTTACAGGGAAACGTTAAAATTATTTTTCAACCGGCGGAGGAAACTTCTCTTGGTTCATTAAAGATTCTGGAGACTGATGTTATGGAGGATGTAAGTCGCATTTGGGGATTTCACGCAGATCCGACGAATGCGGTCGGTACGATTGGCATTAGAGAGGGATATGTTACGGCGGCCGTGGACAGATTTGTCATTACGGTAAAGGGGGTGGGCTGCCACGGCGCGCATCCGGATGACGGTATTGACCCGATTGTGGTATCGGCAGCAATCATTCAGGCATTGCAGTCGATTGTCAGCAGAAACGTCAATGCGTTTCATCCGTCGTTACTTAGCGTGACAAGGATAAACGCAGGCACCACATGGAATGTTATCCCGGCGCAGGCTGTTATGGAGGGAACTGTCCGTACCATGGAGCGGGAGGATAGAATCCTTTATGAGAGAAAAATACAGGAAATAGCGGTAAATACAGCTAAGGCATATGGTGCGGAAGCGCAGGTGGAATGGATTGCGGGTTCCCCGGCGACGTATAATGATAAGGAAATGGCGGATTTTTGCGCCCGAAAGGCAAAAGAATCAGGCATGAATGTTGTTTTGGAAGAAAGTTCTTTAGGCGGGGATGATTTCTCGTTTTATGAAGAAAAAATACCCGGATGTTATTTAAAAGTCGGAACCGGAATTGGGCATCCGATTCATCATCCTGCGTTTTTGGTAAATCCGGATGTGCTGTATACGACAGCAGGGTTTCTTACGGAATTGTTATTGTCCGTGTAACTGGGCGGCGTACAGAGAAAGGCGTCCGGGAGGCTAGAAATAATCTGAAAAATATGGTTTCTCTACCGGAATCAGGCGTTCCAGCCATGTCAGCATATAGTATTCCGTTTGGATTTTTTCATGCTCATAAAGATATGTAGGTCTTTTATACCCCATCAGCATGGTTGTTAAAGTATTCACAGACAGTTCCACGACATTGATGGACTGGTTGTTTTCCACCCGCTCGCATATTGTCTTGCCATTATGCCAGGAAAGCATATAGTCGCCCTCGTTCCAGGGAGCCATCCGGTCATGGACAAGAAAGTGGAGCTTGAGGTCTTCAGGCTGTATTTGATAGGGATATTCCGTTAAAAACGCCTTTACATCAACAATACGCGCCATAATGTATGGGGAGATGGTTTCCGTAATTTCGCTGTCCTCAAATAAATAGGCCATTGTTTCGCCGGAATAATTATTTCCCTGTACCTGCGTAATCATGGAAAAATGCGCGCTGATATAGTTCCATAGGCCGTAGTTGGCCTCGATATTCAAATAGACCATTTCCTTGATGTGGAAAATTTCATTGGCAATATAGTAGACGACATAGCCGAGCGGTTTGTGTTCCTTGCTGTAATAGACCGCGGCAATGATATCCTCGTTATCCCAACGCCAATACTCTTCCCAGGCAAGGTTGTCACGGATAAGCGCGCCATGTCTTTGCAGGGCGAAATAGGAATGGACGTTATGATAATCTTCCGAATCCAGGCTGACCCTTTCCACCATGCCGCCTACCGGAACTGCTTTGGGAAGCTGCGTGTCTTTTACGACAAAGGTGAGCTTGTCTGATACGATTTCCCATCCCATCTTACGGTAGAAAGGAATGGAATACGGATAAAGGAAAGAAATGAGCATACCGTTTTGATGTATGTAATCAAGCGCATGTCTCATGAGAGAATGAATCAAGCCTCGGCCGGTATATTCCGGATAGGTAGCGACGCCGGTAATGCCGCCCATATCCATAATTTCATCCAGAATATTTACTTTCATGGAGTATACGACAATCATAGAGGCCAGTTTTTCCTGATAAAACCAGCCTAAGACATAGGCTTCTTTCAATATCGGGCTTTTAGCGGATTTGATTTCTTCCTGCTGCCAGCCTGTTTGAAAAAGGTCGTAAGAGGTGACTTGAAAGGCATATTGCAACAGCGCGTTGAACTGCTCTAAGTCGTTTTCCCCCAGTTCCCGCATTTTAAAATTTCCGTTTTCCTCGATATAAGTATATTGCTGTATTTCACTCATAAAAGTTCCCCCGTGTCTGACTTCTTATTCCGTAAAATATTTCGCATATTTGCCGTTATCTGCATCAAAGAAGCAAAAGCCGATAATGCCGCGGCCGGTATGTGCGCCGATTGCGCATCCGACAACAGAAGTCATAACGGATTTGGGATGAAAAGTCTCCTCAACCATATCCTGAACAAAGGCAAGCGATTCGCGGTCTTCCCCATGGCAGAGCGCCACTGTCTGATTTTCCAGATGGAATCCGGTTTCGTTTGCATATTCAATAAGATAGCGAAGCGATTTTTTGCGCCCGCGCACCGTTTTGATGACGGATAGAGCGCCTTTGTCATCGACTATCAGCACCGGTTTCATGTCCAGCGTTTCGGCAAGCGTGCCTTTGAACTTGGTAAGGCGGCCGCCTTTTATGAGATAGGCAAGCGTCTGGACGGTAAAAACATGTTTGATATGCGCTATAAAATAATCCGCCGCTTCTATAATTTCTTCTTTGGACGCGCCTTTTTCCAACATGGTAACCAGTTTGGAAACAAGCAGGCCAAAGCCAATCGATGCGCATTTGGAATCAATAATCGTCAAATCAAAGTCAGGGTAGTCCTCCAGCACATTATTCTTAGCAATATTGGCGGCATTAAAGGTTCCTGCGATTCCCGTTGAAAAACAGAGATAAATAATGGTGTCTTTCGCCTGTGCATACGGCGTAAAAGCGTCCGTAAACATAGCGGGATTGATGTGGTAGGTTTTTACATCACATTTGATATCATCCAGAATATTATAAAACTCTTCCGTTTGAATTGTTGCGCCGTCAAAATAATCCACGTCATCTAT
The DNA here is from genome assembly GCA_023666125.1 of Bacillus sp. (in: firmicutes). GTDB lineage: Bacteria > Bacillota > Clostridia > Lachnospirales > Lachnospiraceae > UBA3282. The sequence continues at coordinate 21,753 of JAMPCN010000006.1, forward strand.
AACGACAGGCGTCGGAATGACATGAAGCTTGTGTTCTTTAATATAATCTTTAGGTAAATCGCTTGCGGAATCGGTAATAATACGAAGCATAATGTTTTCCCTCTTTATTTTGATATAAAATACTTCTTTTATCATACGTTATGATGGAAAACTTTGCAAGTTAAGAAAAAATAAATTTGTCAAAATACGGGTAGTAGTATATAATTGGAAAGATAAAACGGTAAGGAGCCAAGCATGTTATTTCAGTCTGTTGAATTTATTGTTTTTCTTTTCATAATATGGGTATGTTACTGGAAAATGCCGCCGCGTCACAGATGGATTCTCATGCTGGCGGCAGGCTGTTTTTATTATGCTCTATGGAATGTAAAATATATCGCGTTAATTTTGGCTGTGGCGGCATTCTCCTATATGGCTGCGCGCTATATGGGAAATAAGCAGGGGCATGGCAGGAAAATAATATTGATTGCGGATATTGTTTTTGAACTGGCCGTTTTATTTGCTTTTAAATATCTCGGCTTTTTTGGGGAAATATACAATGATATTTTATCGTTGCTGGGAAGTTTTGCACAGATTTCTGTTTTTCAACTGGTTTTGCCGGTTGGAATTTCTTTTTATATTTTTCAAACGCTTGCTTATGTAATAGATGTATATACGGGGAAAATCTTACCGGAGAGGCACTTCGGCTATTTTTTGGAGAGTGTTATCTTTTTTCCGATTTTATTGGCGGGGCCGATTGAAAGAATCCAGCATCTGACCGCGCAGTTTAGGGAAGAAAAGGTATTCTCCTATGAAAATGCCTGTATGGCGTTACAACGCATTTTATTGGGCTATATGAAAAAAATGATTATTGCGGACAGTCTGGCGGCTGTGATTGACAGAATTTATGGAGACATGGAAACTTACAGGGGATTTCCGCTTCTTTTGGCAATTTTATTTTATTCTGTCCAGATTTATTGTGATTTTTCAGGTTATTCGGATATTGCCATCGGCACGGCAGGATTATTCGGCATCCATATACAGCCCAATTTCAGGCAGCCCTATTTTGCGGATTCGATGAAAGACTTCTGGAAGAGGTGGCATATTTCACTCACCTCATGGTTTCGTGATTATATTTATATTCCGCTTGGCGGAAGCAGGGTGTCCGCCTGGAAAATATACAGAAACGTGATGTGCGTATATTTATTGAGCGGGCTGTGGCATGGGGCAGCGTGGACATTTTTGGTATGGGGCGGGCTGAATGGAGCGTTGCAGGTTGTGGAAAGCGTATTTAGAAAAAGAGTGTATAGACGTTCTCTTCTGCAAATTGGCAGACAGATAGTTACATTTGTATTAGTGAGCGTTATGTGGGTCTTTTTCAGGATGGATTCCCTAGCGGACGCCGTCTTTGCCATTAGACATTGTCTGGACGGCGTCGGCGCATTCGGCGCCTATATCATGGGAGGCGTTCAGTTGTTGGCGCTTCCGAAAATGCAGGTTTGCCTTTTGGGCATATTTTTATTGTTATTATTCTTTTTCGACCTGATGCAGGAAAAGGGGAAAGAAAAGATATTCCACGGATATCAGGTGAGTATTGTATTTATGATGGCTATGTTCTATTATTGTAAATATGGGATTGACAGTGGAACTTTTATTTATTTTCAATTTTAAAAGCTTTTATGGGAAAGGGTATGGTTATAAAGTTGAAAAAGTTTTTGATAAGAACCGTGGGAATTATATGCGGGGCGTGTTTTCTGTTTCTGCTGTTGAATATAGCTTATTATGCAGTGACAAAAGATTCCAGGCAGGTGGCGTTTGAGGTTTATGACGCGGCGGATAAAGCGGGCGTCAATGACGGCTATACGGGACTGGTTTTGGGCGACAGTGTAGCAAGGCAGATTTTTCAGCCGCAATATCAGGAGGAAAGCGACGATATATGTTATCTTGCGACCAATCAGGCGGTTACAACCATTGGCAATTTCGTGTTGATGGAGCGGTTTATAGAAAATAATCCCCAGATAGCGGATGTGTATTATATAGCGAGGCCGGACAGTATTATGGGGAATCCTAATTTCATATACACATACAGTTATTTTGTGACGCCTTTATATAACGAGTTGTTTTTGCAATATTTAGAGCCGGAAACAAGAGCGGAACTTGAGAATATTTACGGACGTTTTTTTGTGAGCAGGGAGTTTCCGAAATGGATGCTTGCCAAATACCCCAAATTGCTGGATATCTATCAAAACGAATGTCGGCGCATACAACAGATGAAAAGAAAGACAGACGGCGGAGAAGAAATGGATATGGCGGCCATTTATTTGGAGAAAATGAAAGCAGTTTGTGATGAAAAGAATATTAGATTCCATTTATTAGCCCCCCCTATTCCGGAAAATTATGAATATTTTTTGGGAGAAATGCAGGACAGATTGCATTTTGAGGGTACAGAGGAATTGCTAAATCGTTATATGGACAGCATTATCTATGTAAGCGAGGATGAACTTGTGGACGGTGTTCATATGAGCGATTCTTATTTGGAAAAGAACAGGGAGAGTATTCGGGAGAGATTATTAGAAGAATAATGAGGATGTTAATATGACAGCAAAACAAAAAGATAAAATATTGTTAGGAATGTTTTTTCTTGGTACATTTCTTGTAAGAATTTTTTATATTACAAAAGTAAAGGGGCCATTTGTCTATACGGATGAATTGGGATATTGGGGGCATGCTGCAGCCATGACCGGTCATACATGGGCTGGAGTTATGCAGAATATGCCGTGGTATGCTTTCGGTTACAGCCTGCTTTTGGCGCCGCTTTTCTTGATTACGACAAATATGCTTGTTATGTATAGAATGGCAGTAATTATCAATATTGTGTTAAGCCTGATAAGTTTCTGGCTGGCTTTTAAAGTGATACAAAAAGCGGCGCCGGAGATTTCCGGAGTATTGCCGATAGGAGCCATAGCGTTTACGGCAACATCTTATTCCACTTATATTTTCAATTCTTATATCGGATGGAGCGAGACATTGCTTGTTTTTTTACTGTGGCTGCTCTTATATGAGTTGATTCTATTTGAAGAAAAGCCGGGCGTTGGAAAAGGCATTTTAATAGGAGTGACAGCCGGATATGCCTATATGGTTCATAACAGGGTGTTAGCCGTTATCGCAGCGTTGATATTGACAATGCTTTTGCTGTTATGGCGAAAAAAGATTAAAATACAGCATTTTTTATCCGTAGTGATTGCAATAGCATTATTGTTTGGGCTTTCCTTCATTGGGAAGCAGTATTTTAATGATTTGCTGGTAAATAATACCGTCTTGCAAAATGCGGAAGTCAACATTATTTCAGGGGAGGCAACGACATTTTCCGGACAGTCGGAAAAATTAAGGGAAGTTTTGACGTTGGATGGCATAAAGAGGTTTCTCCTTAATGTTATCGGACAGATATGGCAGCTTTTATCGGCAACTTATTTACTGGTCGGGCTGGGGATTGTTTTTTGTATTCATAAAGGAATCAAAGCATTAAAAGAAAAGCAAAATATCAGTTTGTATATATTTCCGTTTATGGCATTGGCCGGCACGATAGCAATGACGAGTCTGTATTTTATTAAGTATGTTGTTGCCGGTTCTTCGGACAGTGTGGTTCGGATAGATACTTTATTTTATGGAAGATATAGTGATGCTTTAGTGGGATTTTTTATTATGATGGCCTTGCTTTTCCTATATGAAAAGAGGGAGAAAAAATCATATGCAGCCTATATAATCCCGATTTGCGCAATTTATTTGACAGCGTCATTTATTATATATTACAATTTGAAAGATATAGAAAACTTTTATTTAAATACGGTCTCGACAGTCGGCATTTATATTTTTCACTGGCTGGGAGAGTTCAGTGTTGTTAAGTGTGTGTTAATGGCATTATGTGTAAGCGCACTTTATTTGATATTTTTCTTAGTAAAGATGCCGAAGCAGTTCAACCGTTATATTGGATGCTTATTGCTTATTTTCTTTTTTTCCACCACCGCGCTGGCGTGTATGCGTATCGTGATTAGAGGGGAAAATGATTATATACAGCAGTATGCGCAGATTTTTGATTTTTTGAATGAAAATACAAAAAAAGAAGACATTATTTATACGACTGCGGAAGACAAACCGGCCTATGATTTGCAGACGAGAGTGGTGGATAAGGCGGTTATCAGTATCGATAAAAGTCAAATGAATGCGATAACGGGTTCTCCATATATCGTAATGCCCGAACAGGATTATGCGGATTATGCCGACGAAGGATATACTATGTGTCTGCAGGTAAAGGACTATGTCATCATACAAAGAAAGGCGCAATAATATGAAACTGATAATACAGATTCCATGCTATAACGAAGAGGAGACATTGGAGATTGCTTTAAATGCACTTCCAAAACACATTGATGGTATTGACGAAATAGAATATTTGATTATTAACGATGGCAGTATGGACAAAACGGTGGAAGTGGCAAAGAACTGGGGTGTTCATTATGTTGTTAATTTTAAAAGAAATAAAGGACTTGCCCGCGGGTTTATGGCAGGATTGGACGAGGCGTTAAAGCAGGGGGGGGATATTATTGTCAATACCGACGCAGACAATCAGTACTGCGGTGACGACATTGCAAAGCTGGTGGCTCCGATTTTGGAGGAAAAAGCTGATATTGTTATTGGAGCGCGTCCGATTGATTCGATATCCCATTTTTCTTTTTTAAAAAAGAAGCTGCAGCATTTAGGTTCCTGGTTTGTCCGGGTGGCGTCCGATACGGATATTCCGGATGCCCCAAGTGGTTTTCGCGCTATTTCCCGGGATGCGGCTATGCGTTTGCATGTCATTAACGAATATACATATACGTTAGAGACTATTATACAGGCAGGCCAGGAGAAAATTGCGATTACTTCCGTTCCGATACGGACGAATGCGGAACTGCGTCCGTCCAGACTTTTTCATAGTATGCGCGCTTATATTAAAAAGTCCGCTTTGACAATTATCAGAGCCTTTATGATGTATAAGCCTCTTAAGTTTTTCGGTATTATTGGCACTATTCCATTTACAATGGGAATGCTGCTGGGAATTCGTTATCTGATTTATTTAGCGCATGACCCGCATGCCGGACATGTTCAATCATTAATTTTGGCAGCTATTTTATTGTTGATAGGCGTACAAACTTATATCGTGGGCTTACATGCCGATGTTATGGCGGCAAACCGCAAAATGATTGAAGAGATTAAATATCATCTCAAAAAAATGGAGTATGACAATCAGGAGAAAAAGTAATGTATTCGGAATATGTATTAAAAATGGCGCCTAGAGTATTGACGCAAGTGGACAGGGATAAACATTCTAAGAATTACGGTGACTGCGATAGGAATCACTGGCATTTAAAAATTCGGGATTTTTCTTCCGCAATCTTACAGCAGACGGGGCTGGCATTGGCATTACTATATACGGTGGATTTTCCGGAAAACCGTTTTTATCAAAAAGACGTTGTGCGGGAATGGGCAATAAGTACGGTTTATTATTGGAAGTCTATTCAGTTAAAGGATGGAAGTTTTAATGAATATTATCCGCACGAGCATGGTTTCCCGCCGACGGCGTTTTCCCTTTATGCAATGTGCGAGGTATATAAACGATTGGACATGCAGGACGAAAATATCTTGCAGGCATTTGAAAAGTCTGCCGGGTATTTGTCTGCACATGTAGAAAAAAAGGCGTATAATCAGGAACTGGCGTCTATTACCGCGTTGTATTCGGCCTATACTGTTTTACAAAAAGATTGGATTTTAGAAGGATTAAATAAAAAACTGGAAAGAATTTTAGCATTACAGTCCAAAGAGGGATGGTTTCCGGAATATGGCGGAGCGGATATCGGCTGCTTAAGCGTGTCTTTGGATATGCTGGCGGAGTATTACTGGATGAGCCATGATGAGAAGGTTCTGGAGCCATTAAACAAAATGACGGCATTTTTGAAATATTTTGTACATCCGGATGTTTCAGTGGGAGGAGAGTATGCTTCTCGAAATACGATTTATTTTTTACCGAATGGGCTTCAGGTTATGAGCAATCTGGGTAATCAGGATGCAGCGGCGATGCTGCAGTTTTTATATCGTAACTGCGAAAAAGATTTTTATTTCCTTGATGCAGCGGACGACCGTTATTTTTCCCATTATCTGCTGCATTCTTTTCTGCGGGCCATTGAAAAAGCCAAACAGGAAGAAAGTAAGACGCGGCTCGATGTGAAACTGCCGTTTGCTTATGAGCAGGAGCATTATTTTGCGGAGGCGGGATTACTTTCCTGTACCAGAGGCAATATCTATATGATAGTCGGTGCATCAAAAGGCGGTGTGTGCAGGATTTTTAAAGGCGATAAGGAATGTTTTGCCGATTATGGTTATCGCGTGAAACTGGATGAGGGAAAAGTGGCCGCAACTAATTGGCAGAGTGCGGATTATCAAATAGAGTATGAGGCATGCAGAATCAAAATAAGCGGCCATATGAATATGGTAAAACAAAAAACGGCCACGCCGTTTATGCTTTTTGGTCTGCGCGTCATATCGGCGGTTGTAGGAAATAGAATTATCGGTATGTTAAAAAGACTGATTATTTTAGTGGATAAAAAAACGGATATCCGGTTTGAAAGAATGATATTTTTACAAAAAGATAAAATTGTGATAGATGATGTTATCTCCAGTCAGGACAAGATTTGTCTGGAATGCGCAGATAGTTTTTCACTGCGGCATGCAGCTTCGGGAAAGTTTTTCTCATTGTCGGATATCGGCTGTCACAGCAGGAAACAGTACCCGGATATAAACAATATCAGAATACAGAGGGTATTTTATTTTGACAGTGAACAGATGGAGGAAAAGGTGATTCCGTAACCAAAACCCCACTTGCGCTATTGCATATTTTTGGTATAGTATATTATCGGAGGATAAATGGAAAATAAATGATTTTAACATTCATAAACTGGTTTTATATAACGTTGACCGCCGGTATCATGGGGATTGGCGTTTTGACCTTATTAAAAAAGACAACCGGCTATGCGTGTAAAGAAGCGGATGTATGCCTCTTTACGGGAATTGCTTTTGTGACGGCATATGCCGAGATTTTCAGCCTTTTTTATAAAGTGGCCGGACTGGCGAATGTGTTTTTGCTTCTCCTTTGCATTTTGACCGCGGTTTTATGCAGAAAACAAATGGCTGATTTGCTAAAAATGCTGTATCAGAAAGCCTTGTGCATAAAAAAGGAAAAATTATCCAAATCGTCGGTTATCCATGCAGCGCTTGTCGCGGCGGCATTTATGGTGTTTTGGTTTATTGCGTGTCAGAGAGCATATCATGCGGATACTGATTTATATCATGCGCAGGCCATTAGATGGCTGGAAGAATACGGTATTGTCAAGGGGCTTGGCAATCTGCATAACCGTTTTGCCTATAATAGTGCATTTATGCCGTTACAGGCTTTATATAGCTGGGCGTTTTTGATAGACCAGTCTATGCATGTGATGAACGCATACTTATGTATGCTTGTCACAGTGTATGCGCTTATCAAATTTCCATGTCAAAAAGGAAAGTATAAAGCATCCAACTGTTTTGTGCCGGTAATTATCTTATATGATATGGTAAATATGGGAACGATGGCTTCCCCGGGAACGGATCACTTTGTTTTATTGTTTTTACTGTATTTATTAGGTAAATGGTGCGATTACGCAGAGGAAAAAGAAACTCCGACGGAAGCATACGGGCTGCTTTGTATATTGGCATTGTATGCCCTGACCGTAAAATTGTCCGTTGCCATGATTATGATTTTGACGATAAAACCCGCAGTAGAACTGATAAAAGCGAAAAAGGGCAAAACGATTGGCGTTTTGATTACGGCCGGATTGTTTATTTTACTGCCGTTTTGTATCAGGAATTTTATTATATCGGGTTATTTTGTGTATCCGATGACAGTATCGGGATTTTTGGATGTAGACTGGAAGATGCTTCCATATTCAGTGGAATTTGATAAAGAAGAGATTGCGTCTTACGCAAAAGGCGTATATGATGAACTACGGTATCATGAAGTATGGAATATGTCCATCCGGGAGTGGTTTCCGGTCTGGTGGCAGACATTAGCGTTATGGCTTAAATTCATGATGGTTTCCCATATCGTCTGGCTGCCTGCTTTTGTGGTAATTAATATCATCAAAATTATAAAGAAACGGCCTGCCTATGATATTGTCATCAATATTGCCGTTCTTGCGCAATTTTTGTACTGGTTGTTATCTGCGCCGCTTGGCAGATATGGAAGCATTGTTTTATTCCTGATTCCCTGTATGGTGGTGATTCATCTGCTGGAGAATAGGCAAAAGACGGCGGTGATGTGTTATCAGGCGCTTTTGCCTTTTGTTTTAACGGCGCTTATGCTATGTCTGGGCGTGCAGACGGTGCGTTATATGGAGAAATTACCTTTGAAAAGGTCATCCTATTATGTATATCGGGAAGGTTACGAAATAGAATGGGAGAACATGACGATATATGGGCCGATTGAAAATAACTATACCGGTTATTATGCTTTCCCGGGTACGCCATGCGTTGGCATGCTGCCGTATATAGAGCTTCGCGGCGCATCTGTCGAGGATGGGTTCAGGGTCAAAGAAGAATATAAGAAGTTAAAACTTACAACAAACGGAACCGTGATGGAGCGGTAAAAGCAGCAGAATATTGAAAACTTTGTTTGACAGGGAGGAGAATAATCATGTATCAGAAAGTCGATGCCAGTTTAAATTTTGTAGACAGGGAGAAAGAGGTATGTCAATTCTGGAAAGAAAATAATATTTTTGAAAAAAGCATGGAAAACCGAAAAGAGGGTGAGACATATACGTTTTATGACGGCCCGCCGACGGCAAACGGAAAGCCGCATATCGGACATGTTTTAACCCGCGTTATCAAAGATATGATTCCGCGTTACCGTACGATGAAAGGCTACATGGTTCCAAGAAAAGCGGGATGGGATACGCACGGACTGCCGGTGGAACTGGAAGTCGAAAAGTTATTAGGGTTGGACGGGAAAGAACAAATTGAAGAATACGGCTTGGATCCTTTTATCAGTAAATGTAAGGAATCCGTCTGGAAATATAAGGGTATGTGGGAGGATTTTTCCGGTACGGTCGGTTTCTGGGCGGATATGAATGACCCGTACGTAACATATCATGACGATTTTATCGAATCGGAATGGTGGGCGCTGAAACAGATTTGGGATAAAGAATTATTATATAAAGGATTTAAGATTGTGCCGTACTGCCCACGCTGCGGAACGCCGCTTTCCTCTCATGAGGTGGCGCAGGGATATAAAGCGGTCAAAGAACGTTCGGCGGTAGTGCGTTTTAAAGTAGTGGGCGAGGACGCGTATTTCCTGGCATGGACAACAACGCCGTGGACACTGCCTTCTAACGTGGCGCTTTGTGTAAATCCTGATGAACAATATGTGAAAGTAAAAGCGGCGGACGGCTATACTTATTATATGGCGCAGGCGCTTTTGGATAATGTACTCGGTAAACTGGCGGCTTCCGGCGATTCCGATAAGACGGACGCGGCGCCATATACTATACTGGAAACTTACAAAGGAACGGATTTAGAGTATAAAGAGTACGAGCCTTTATTTACCTGCGCAGGCGAAGCGGCGGCAAAGCAGCATAAAAAAGGCCACTATGTGACATGCGATAATTATGTTACAATGACAGACGGTACGGGTATCGTCCATATCGCGCCTGCATTCGGTGAGGATGACGCGCAGGTAGGACGTAAGTATGATTTGCCGTTTGTACAGTTTGTTGACGGGAAAGGCGAGATGACGCAGGAGACGGCTTACGCAGGTCTTTTCGTAAAAAAAGCCGACCCGGAAATTTTAAAGGATTTGGATAAAGAAGGAAAATTGTTCGATGCGCCGAAGTTTGAACATGATTATCCGTTCTGCTGGCGATGCGATACGCCGCTTATCTACTATGCGCGCGAGTCATGGTTTATCAAAATGACGGCGGTGCGGGACGATTTAGTCCGCAATAACAAGACGGTCAACTGGATTCCCGAATCCATCGGTGAAGGACGTTTCGGCAACTGGCTGGAAAATATTCAGGACTGGGGCATTTCCCGTAACCGTTACTGGGGAACGCCGCTTAACGTATGGGAATGCGGCGAATGCGGACATATGGAATCTATCGGTTCCCGTGAGGAACTTGCTAACATGAGCGGCAATCCGGACGCGCGGACGGTGGAACTTCACAGACCGTACATTGATGAAATTACGATTCCCTGTCCGAAATGCGGTAAAGTGATGAAGAGAGTGCCGGAAGTTATCGACTGCTGGTTTGATTCGGGAGCCATGCCTTTCGCACAGCATCATTATCCGTTTGAAAATAAGGAACTGTTTGAGCAGCAGTTCCCGGCGCAGTTTATTTCTGAGGCTGTTGACCAGACCCGTGGCTGGTTCTATTCCCTGATGGCGGAGTCTACGCTTTTATTTAATAAAGTGCCGTTTGAAAACGTCATTGTATTAGGGCATGTACAGGATGAAAACGGGCAGAAGATGTCGAAATCCAAGGGCAATGCCGTAGACCCGTTTGAGGCGTTGGAGACATACGGGGCGGACGCCATCCGCTGGTATTTCTATATCAATTCCGCACCGTGGCTGCCCAACCGTTTCCACGGTAAGGCGGTACAGGAAGGACAGCGTAAATTCCTCGGCACACTTTGGAATACGTATGCGTTTTTTGTACTTTATGCGAATATTGATAATTTTGACGCTACCAAATATACATTGGATTATGATAAACTTCCCATTATGGATAAATGGCTGTTATCCAAATTGAATACGGCGATTAAAGAAGTCGATAACAATTTAAATGAATATAAGATTCCGGAGGCGGCGAGAGTCCTCGATAACTTTGTGGACGAGATGAGCAACTGGTATGTCAGAAGAAGCCGTGAGCGTTTCTGGGCAAAAGGCATGGAGCAGGATAAAATCAATGCGTATATGACGCTGTATACCGCGTTGGTAACAATTAGCAAGTGCGCCGCGCCCATGATTCCTTTCATGACGGAGGAAATCTATCTGAATCTGGTAAAAAGTGTTGATACAGACGCGCCGGAGAGCATCCATCTGTGCGATTTTCCTGTCGCGGATGAAAAGATGATTGATGCGAAACTAGAAGAGGATATGGAAGAGGTTTTGAAAATCGTCGTAATGGGCCGTGCGGCTCGTAACGCAGCGAATATCAAAAACCGTCAGCCTATCGGCATGATGTTTGTCAAAGCGGAGAATGCGCTGGGCGAATTTTATCAGGAAATTGTAAAAGACGAGTTAAACGTAAAAGAAATTCAGTTTACGGATGATGTCAGGGCGTTTACCAGCTACAGCTTCAAACCGCAGCTTCGGACCGTCGGACCTAAATACGGCAAGCAGCTTGGCGGCATCCAAAAAGTGCTGGCTTCCTTGGACGGCAATCAGGCAATGGATGAACTGAATGCAAACGGCGCGCTTACCTTTGATATCGACGGCGTGGAAGTGGTTCTGGAAAAAGATGATTTATTGATTGAAATGGCGCAGAAAGACGGTTATATTTCCGAGGCAGACAATGTTATGACCGTTGTGCTTGACACCAATTTATCCGAGGCATTGATTGAAGAGGGCTTTGTATACGAAATCATCAGCAAGATTCAGACGATGCGTAAGGATGCCGATTTTGAGGTGATGGATAACATTACAGTATCTATCTGCAACAACGAAAAGATTATGGGCATCGTACGGAAGAATGAAGAAATGATTGCCACAAAAGTGCTGGCTAAGAGGATTGTGGAGGGAAAATCCCTGCCGGTATCGAAAGAATGGAATATCAACGGTGAAAAGGCAGTCATCAGCATAGAGAAAGTATAACGGATGTGAATATGATAATTTAGTCATATTGATGGTAGTCAAAAAAGAAAATACAGGATATAATAAGACCTGTATAGATATTTTTTAGAGCAAAAGACAGACAAGGAGGAAGTCAGATGCAAAAAAAAGCAGCGACATTTGATACGGAATTGTTTAAGAGGAGCGTGCTTTATAATGTTAAGACGCTTTATCGTAAAACATTGGAGGAAGCAACTGACCAGCAGATTTTTCAGGCGGTGTCCTATGCGATTAAGGACGCTATCGTAGACCAGTGGCTGACGAGCCAGCAGGAATACGAAAAACAGGACCCTAAGATGGTGTACTATCTGTCCATGGAGTTTTTGATGGGACGTGCGCTTGGTAACAATCTGATTAACTTACAGGCATATGATGTATTTAAGAAAGCGTTGGAGGAACTGGGCATTGACCTCAATGTGATAGAAGACCAGGAACCGGACGCAGCGCTTGGTAACGGCGGTCTGGGAAGACTGGCGGCATGTTTCTTAGATTCGCTTGCCACGTTGGGATATGCGGCATATGGCTGCGGTATCCGTTACCGCTATGGTATGTTTAAACAGGAAATCAAAGACGGCTATCAGGTGGAAGTGCCGGATAACTGGTTAAAGGACGGCAACCCGTTTGAACTGCGCAGACCCGAATACGCCAAAGAGGTAAAATTCGGCGGCTATGTGAATGTATATGTGGATGAGAACGGCAGAAATAATTTCAGGCAGGAAGGCTACCAGTCCGTAAGGGCGATTCCTTATGATATTCCGATTGTCGGCTATGGCAACGGCATTGTCAATACGCTTCGTATCTGGGATGCGGAGCCGGTGGAGTGTTTCCAGCTTGATTCTTTTGATAAAGGCGATTACCATAAGGCGGTGGAACAGGAGAACCTCGCCAGAAATATCGTCGAGGTGCTTTACCCGAACGATAACCACTATGCCGGCAAAGAGCTTCGTTTAAAACAGCAGTATTTCTTTATTTCTGCATCCGTACAGGAAGCAGTGGAAAAATATATGCGTAAGCATAAAAATATTAAGAAATTCCATGAAAAGGTTACATTCCAGTTAAACGATACCCATCCGACGGTAGCAGTTGCGGAATTAATGCGTATTTTGATGGATGATTACTATTTGACATGGGATGAGGCATGGGAAGTTACGACGAAGACCTGCGCTTACACGAACCATACGATTATGGCGGAAGCCTTGGAAAAATGGCCGATTGAATTGTTCTCCAGACTGCTTCCCCGTGTATACCAGATTGTGGAAGAAATTAACCGCAGATTCATCGCCAGAATCGAACAGATGTATCCGGGCAATCAGGAAAAAATCAGTAAGATGGCAATTATCTATGACGGACAGGTGAAGATGGCGCATCTTGCCATTGCGGCAGGTTATTCCGTAAACGGCGTTGCCAGATTACATACGGAGATTTTGAAAAATCAGGAATTGAAAGATTTTTATGAGATGATGCCGGAAAAATTCAACAATAAGACAAACGGTATCACGCAGAGGCGTTTCCTTCTGCATGGAAATCCGCTTCTTGCCGACTGGGTAACAGCACATGTAGGTGATGACTGGATTACCGATTTGCCTAAGATTAATAAATTAAAAGTGTATGCGGATGATGAAAAGGCACAGCAGGAATTTATGAACATCAAGTATCAGAATAAAGTGCGTCTTGCTAAATACATTATGGAGCATAACGGTATTGAGGTAGACCCGCGTTCCATTTTCGATGTGCAGGTTAAGAGGCTGCATGAGTACAAACGCCAGTTAATGAATATTCTGCACGTTATGTATCTGTACAATGAATTAAAAGAACATCCGGATATGGAGTTTTATCCGCGTACCTTTATTTTCGGCGCAAAGGCGGCAGCCGGTTATATGAATGCAAAGCTGACGATTAAGCTGATTAATTCGGTTGCTGATGTTATCAATAATGATGCAAGCATTAATGGTAAGATTAAAGTGGTATTTATCGAGAATTACCGCGTATCTAATGCGGAAATGATTTTTGCGGCGGCCGATGTATCGGAGCAGATTTCAACGGCGAGTAAGGAAGCTTCCGGAACCGGTAACATGAAGTTTATGTTAAACGGCGCGCTGACGATTGGAACAATGGACGGTGCAAACGTGGAGATTGTTGAAGAGGTTGGAGAAGAGAATGCTTTTATCTTCGGTCTCAGTTCCGATGAAGTTATCAAGTATGAAAATTACGGCGGATATGATCCGATGGATATCTTTAATAACGACCCGGATATCCGAAAAGTGCTGATGCAGCTTATTAACGGAACCTATTCACCGAACGATCCTGACTTGTTCAGAACGTTGTACAATTCTTTGTTGAATACACAGAGTACTTCCAAGGCTGATACGTATTTTATCCTGAAAGACTTCAAGTCTTATGCAGAGGCGCAGCGTAAAGTCGAAGAGGCGTACATGGATGAAAAGAGATGGGCTAAGAGCGCGATTTTAAACGTGGCATGTTCCGGTAAATTCACTTCCGACAGAACCATTCAGGAATATGTGGATGATATCTGGAAACTGGATAAGGTAGTGATACCGAAAAAGACAGGGAAATAAAAACATGGCATATGACATATGCTAACCAAAGGAGCTGTTGCAAAAGTAGATAACATCTACCGGAACAATAGCTCTTTTGCATAAGCTGCGGGCGGGAAGAAAGCGAGGTTATACTTATGGAACGGGCATTATTAGTAGGCATGAATCTAAATAACGGAGAGGACTATAAACTTTCCTTGGAGGAGCTGGAAAGTCTGGCGGACGCCTGTGATATGGAGGCTGTCGGCGTCATAGAGCAGAATCTGCCTGAAGTGCATAAGGCGTTCTATATCGGTACGGGAAAAGTGGAAGAAGTAAGGGAAGAAGCCGAAAATCAGGATGTGGACGTCGTCATTTTTGATAATTCCCTTTCCCCGATGCAGATACGGAACTTACAGGATAAAATCGGGAAACCGATTCTGGACAGAAGTACATTAATATTGGACATTTTTGCCAGACGCGCCCGTACGAAAGAAGCGAAATTACAGGTGGAAGTGGCAAGACTGCAATATATGCTGCCGCGTCTGGTGGGGCTTCATGCGGCTCTCAGCCGTCAGGGCGGAGGCAGCGGCTCTTTGAGCAATAAGGGCGCCGGTGAGAAAAAGCTGGAATTGGACAGGCGTGTTTTGGAACAGCGTCTGGCGCAGTACCGCAGGGAATTAAAAGAGGTAAGCGCCCAGCGGCAAAACCAGCGTAAAAAACGCGCGGCTTCCGGTATGCCGCGCATTGCGCTTGTGGGATATACCAATGCGGGAAAATCCACGCTGTTAAACGCCATGCTGGAACTATACGGCGTGGATGAAATTGATACGGAAGAGAAAAAGGTGATGGAAAAGGATATGCTGTTTGCCACGCTCGATACGACCGTACGCAAAATAAGCCCGGAGAACCACCATGACTTTTTGCTCTCAGATACGGTAGGTTTCATCCATAAACTGCCGCATCATCTGGTGGAGGCTTTCCATTCCACATTGGAAGAAGCGAAAGAGGCGGATATTTTATTACAGGTGGT
The DNA here is from genome assembly GCA_023666125.1 of Bacillus sp. (in: firmicutes). Taxonomy (GTDB): domain Bacteria; phylum Bacillota; class Clostridia; order Lachnospirales; family Lachnospiraceae; genus UBA3282. Next base: position 37,249 of record JAMPCN010000006.1, read on the forward strand.
GGACTACAGTGACAGCCATTACAAAGAACAGATAAGCGTAACGGAGAGTACGTTAAAAGAGCTGGGCGCGGACGGGATTCCCGTAATTTATGTCTATAATAAAGCGGATAAAGTGCAAAACGCCGCTTCTAAACTGCCCATAGTGAACCGCGACAGCATTTATTTGTCCGCTAAAGAAAAAATCGGCATGGAGGAGTTAATCTGCCTGATAGAGGAGAAACTGGCGGATGGTTACAGGGAGTGTGAGATGTTGATTCCCTATGCCGACGGCAGGGCGGTCTCTTATCTGAATGAGAATGCCGTAGTCTATGATACGCAGTATAAGGAGGACGGCGTTTGGATGAAACTGAACTGCAAAACGCAGGATTATCAGTATTACGAAAAATATTTAATATAACATACTGCTAATATTATTTTGATTTTATAGCAGGTGAAAATGTTAGAAAGTCAGGAAAAATATGAAAAAATTGGAATAATAATATAGTTTTATTGTTGACTAATATAGTTTCATGTGGTACGATATAATGCAATCAGATAAAAGGGGACGGAAGATTGCCAATCATCCAAATTATATAGTATTTATAACAGTATTTTTATAGTTTTATAGAGTACTATTATAGTATTTATAATAAACATTTTATGTGTTACTTTCTCCATGGTTTGTGCAGCGGTAGAATGTTCGATGGGAAGACAGTTTTCGGTTTTAAGTCTGAGTCATTTGTAAATGGCATAAGGGATTCTATGGTTCAGTACAGGGAGGAGAAAAGGTAATGAGTAAAAGATTAAGAAAGTATCGAATTAAGAAGCGATTGGAAAGCGCGTTTCTGGTTGCGTCCGGTATTCCGGCGATTGCGGCAGTCATAGCGTTGGTGGTTATGATTGTAGTATCCAGCGTGTATAGTAAATCTTTGGTAAATTACGGGTTTGCACAGGGTGACGTCGGTAAGTCGATGACGTATTTTGCAGAGGCAAGGTCTGCACTGCGCGGCGTTATCGGTTATGATGAGATGAGCGCAATAGAGAACATGAAAGCCAGCCATGATGAGAATGTGGAATTGTTCAAGAAGAGCTTTGCCGATTTGGAAAAAACGATGGTAACAGAGGAAAACAAGGCGATTTATAATGATATTGCCGACAAGTTAGAGGATTACTGGAAGCTTGATGCGGAAATTATAGAACTGGGTGCAACGACGGACAGGGCGATTGCAACACAGGCACAGAATATGGCAATGAACGATCTGATGCCGATGTTTGACGATATTTATTCACAGTTGACTGCCATTATGGATATTAAAGTGGAACATGGAGATGCCAATTCGGATATGTTGAGTATCGTATGCGACATACTGGCGGTAGTGATTGGCGTTGCGATTGTCGGAGCAATGTTATTAGCCCGGCTCCTTGGTAAAAACATTGCGGACGATATTGCGAAACCGATGCAGGAACTTGGCGACAGACTCGAGGGGTTTGCGCAGGGTGATTTGTTCAGTCCGTTCCCGACTGTTGATACCAAAGATGAGGTCGCCGATATGATAGCGTCGGCCAACGATATGGCGGAGTCGCTTGACTTTATCATCAGCGATATGGAACATATCCTGGGCAAGATGGCGGATACGGATTATACCGTAAGGTCTAAGGACGGTACGAAATACATAGGAGATTTCAGGCAGTTATTTGATTCCTCCAAGAAACTGAGAGACTGCATGGTTGATACAATGCATTTTATCGAGCAGTCATCCATACAGGTTACTGCAGGTTCCGGAAACCTTTCAGAGACTTCTTTAAGCTTGGCGGAGGGCGCGACGGAGCAGGCAAGCGCAGTAGAAGAGTTACAGGCAACCATTACCACGATTGCAGAGGCGTCTGCAAAAGCAGCGGAAAATGCAGAGGAAGCATATAACCAGTCACAGGAATATGCTGATGTGGCAAATAACAGCAGCGCGGATATCAGGGCAATGGTAGACGCGATGGCTCGTATCAATGATGCATCCATGAAAATCGGCAATATTATTTCAGAAATTGAAAGCATTGCCTCACAGACGAATCTGCTTTCCTTAAACGCTTCTATCGAGGCGGCAAGAGCTGGCGAAGCAGGACGCGGATTTTCCGTTGTTGCCGACCAGATTAGGCAGCTTGCGGAGCAGAGCAGCAAATCCGCTGTTGATACCAGAACATTGATTGAGGGCGCTATGTTAGAGATTGAGAACGGCGGCAAGGTAGCGGAACGTGCCGTATCTTCTATCGAAGTGGTGGTAGAGGGTATCAAGAAAGTAGCGGAATCCTCCAAGGAGTTAAGCAACATTTCCGCTAATCAGGCGCTTACGATGAAAGAGGCGGAAGAGGGAATCAATCAGATTTCGGATGTTATTCAGACAAATGCGGCGGTTGCGCAGCAGTCCTCGGCTACCAGCCAGGAGTTGGCGGCACAGGCGGCTTCGCTGGATTCACTGATTGCGAAATTTACTTTACCGGCGTAAATGGATAAAAATAGCCGTTAAGACAAGAGAATATAAGAAAATAAAACTCTCCGCTTAAATTTAGCCGGAGAGTTTTTATTGTATAGGAAATTCCTCCAAAATCCGTTGCGTTAAAGCCGTTTATCCTATATAATTAATAATTAGGGGTTCACTATGATTGAATAGTAGAAAATGATGTAGCGGGGAGCGGTTAGAGAGAGACTGTAACAGGAGGAAACTACTATGATAAAGTTATGGAATGGCGGGGCATACCTGATTCGTAATGACGAATTAATAGCAGAACAGGCGGATGCTGCCGCACAGATAAAAAATAAGACGGGAAAAGAGATTACTAAGGAGGCAGCGGCACAGGGTACGATTGCCTACCGTATTTTGAAGGAACATAATACTTCCGGCAATATGGAAAAACTGAAAATTAAGTTTGATAAACTGACCTCACATGATATTACTTTCGTAGGCATTATTCAGACGGCAAGGGCGTCGGGGCTGACAAAATTCCCGATTCCTTATGTGCTTACCAACTGCCATAACTCTTTGTGCGCCGTAGGCGGCACTATCAATGAAGATGACCATATGTTTGGGCTGACATGCGCCAAAAGATATGGCGGCGTCTATGTTCCTCCGCATCAGGCTGTTATCCACCAGTTTGCCAGAGAGATGCTTGCGGGCGGCGGGAAGATGATTTTAGGCTCCGATTCCCATACGAGATATGGCGCGTTAGGTACGATGGCAGTAGGCGAGGGCGGACCGGAACTGGTTAAGCAGCTTCTTTCCCAGACTTATGATATCAATATGCCCGAAGTGGTAGGCGTATATCTAAAAGGTGCGCCCGTTAAGGGGGTGGGACCACAAGATGTAGCACTTGCAATTATCGGCGCAGTGTTCCATAATGGATATGTTAAGAATAAAGTGATGGAATTTGTAGGTCCGGGCGTGAAAAATTTAAGCGCAGACTTCCGTATCGGCATCGACGTGATGACGACGGAGACGACCTGTCTGTCCTCCATCTGGGCAACGGATGAGAAAATCCGGGAGTTTTATGATATTCATGGCAGAAAAGAGGAATATCAGGAATTACTCCCAGATGAAATAACATATTATGACGGCATGATTGAAGTGGATTTATCAGCCATCAGACCGATGATAGCGATGCCGTTCCATCCGAGCAATACTTATACAATAGACGAATTAAACGCCAACCTTGCGGATATTCTGCATGATGTGGAAGAGAAAGCGAAAGTCAGCCTCGACGGTGCCGTACCTTATTCTTTGCAGGAAAAGATAGTAAACGGCAAGTTTGTGGTAGACCAGGGCATCATTGCAGGCTGTGCGGGCGGCGGTTTTGAAAATATCTGTGCGGCGGCTGACATTTTAAAAGGTTCTTATATCGGTTCAGACGGCTTTACCTTGAGCGTATATCCGGCTTCCATGCCAATTTATATGGAGCTGATTAAAAACGGCTGCGCGGCGGCGATTCTGGAAACGGGAGCCGTTATGAAAACGGCGTTCTGCGGACCGTGTTTCGGCGCGGGCGACACACCGGCGAATAACGCATTCAGTATTCGTCATTCTACGAGAAACTTCCCGAACAGGGAAGGTTCTAAATTACAAAACGGACAGATATCTTCCGTAGCTTTAATGGACGCGCGTTCGATTGCGGCTACGGCGGCTAATAAAGGCATACTGACACCGGCGACGGAGTTTGATGGGGAAATAGGCGTTTATCAATATTACTTTGATGCGAATATCTATGCAAACCGTGTCTTTGATTCCCATGGTGTGGCGGATGAAAGCGTTGCCATCCAGTTTGGGCCGAATATTAAAGACTGGCCTGCGATGGGAGCATTACCGGAGAATTTGGTGCTTCGCGTTGTTTCGGAAATTCATGACCCCGTTACGACGACCGATGAGTTGATTCCGTCCGGGGAAACATCATCCTACCGCTCGAACCCGTTAGGGCTTGCCGAGTTTGCATTGTCCAGAAAGGATCCCGAGTATGTAGGCCGCGCAAAAGATATTCAGAAAGCGGAGAAAGCCAGAATGGCGGGAGAACATCCCTGTCAGGCGCATCCGGATGTAAAACCGGTCATGAATGTGGTAAAGAAGACCTTTGCGGATGCTTCCCATGAGAATACCGGATTCGGTTCCACAATTTTTGCGGTAAAACCGGGCGACGGTTCAGCGAGGGAACAGGCTGCAAGCTGCCAGAAAGTATTGGGCGGCTGGGCGAATATCGCGAATGAGTATGCGACGAAAAGATATCGTTCCAATCTGATAAACTGGGGTATGCTTCCGTTTGTCATCAAAGAGGGAGCGTTACCATTTAAGAATCTGGATTATCTTTTTATTCCGGAGATTAAGAAAGCAGTAGAGGAGAAGTGGGAAGACATTACCGCCTATATGGTATCGGTACAAGAGGATTCCCTGCATCCTTTTACAATGCAGTTGGGGGAATTAACTGACGAAGAACGTCAAATTATTTTGAAAGGATGTCTGATTAATTATAACAGGGTCGATGCATAAGCGGCTGATGTAATTTATGACGGAAACTTATGGGTAAGTGGAATAGCAATCAAAAACGACATTTTCTTGTAAAAACGATTTTTACGGTCTGCTTTTTAGGGGGGCTTGTTCTGGTATGCGCATATGCGGAAAGCCGGACAGGAATGCAGAACTCGGAAGTGAAAGCGGCCAGAAGAGCGTTGGAAATTGAAATTGAGGAAGCGCAGCCGTCGCTTTTGGCTATGATGGATGGGGAAGAGCCGGAGGAGGAATCCACAAAGGAGATTGTGAACGACAGCATTTTAGGTAATGTTCCGGCGGCGGATTATTCCTATTCGTTCAATAAAAAGCTGGGCAATGCCAAGGTAGTGTCCAGACAGGGAGATTACGGCGGATATAATGAGGCCGGCGCGTATCCTGAGGAGAATGCAGAGAAGTCGCCGCTGTTCACGGAGGGAATAGAGGGAGAAGCCATTTATCTGGACGGAAGCTATGGCATAGAACTTTCCGATATTTCGCCGCTTTCGGATTCTTATACGATTGCTTTCTGGTTTAAGGCGGAAGAGTTATGTGATTGGTCTCCGTTTATGACAATCGGCTCCAATTTAATGGATGTCAATGCCACACAGAATTATGTCTGCTTTAATAAGAAGACGGACGAAGACGGAGAAGAAGTGGTACCGATATTTAATACGATTAATGCGGTGTACGAGAATTCCTGTGAAGTTCGTCCTTCACTAGAAGACAAAAAATGCATTGATTTGAATAAGTGGAATTATATTACCATCCGGGTGGACGCTGCACAGAGCGTAGAGGGCGACGACACCAAAGTGATGGCGTATCTGTATTTGAACAGTGAAATGATTGGCAGTGACGCCGTTTCCAAGATGTGTTTTGACGAAGGGAATATGCATGCTTATCTGGGAATTAACTGTTATGATAAGATGTTCCGCGCATGTTATGATGAAGTACGTATCTGGAACAGCCTTTTGGATGAGAACCAGATTACCAATATTTATACCTCTTATATCAGCGCAGATAGCTGACAGAAATGAAAAATAAAAATCTGCACAGGCAGATTAAGGAAAAAATAAAAACGGTCGATATATAAGTTACAAGGGATGGCTGCTTCTGGCCAGACGGTCATTCCTTGAATTTATAAATCTTGACCACGGATGGTATTTTTGGGAAAAGGAATTTCCCCTGAAAATGCCATTTTTTTGTGGCAAAAAAGGAGGTATCATTGCGAATTAGTTCCAGTATGATAGGAATGGAATCCGCCAGAAGTTATTCTTCTGTAACAGTGAGAACTGCCCGTACTTATGCGGGCAGGCCCAAGAGCATGACAACCGGGGGAGGAAATGGATTTCTGGGAAGCTTTTGGGGAATGGAAGGGGAGGCAGAGGATGCCGATAAAAGTAGTAATGCGCAGACTACTTTACAGGATGTTTCACTCCACTTCCGCAATCTGTCCAATACGGGCAGGGTAACAGCCAGCAGGGAGGAAAAGGACGCCAGGGAGACAGTCAGGCAGCAGTGCATGAAATTTTTGATGTATCTTTTGTTTGGCGACCGCCATAAGAGGGAGCTGGACGAGTTCTGGGGAACCGGAACGGACTCTTCACAAACCCTGAGCGATACGCAGTCCTACGGCATTACGAATACGTATTACCATAGCGAGACGGAAACAACTTCTTTTGCTACAACCGGAGTAGTAAAGACTGCCGACGGCAGGGAAATTAATTTCGGTCTCAATCTGGAAATGAGCAGGAGTTTCACGGAGTATTACGAAGAAAGTTATGATATCGGGCAGCTGCACTATACAGACCCGCTTGTCATTAACTTAGACAGTAATATTGCAGAACTTTCTGACCAGACTTTTTTCTTTGATTTGGATTGTGACGGAACGAAAGAGGAAATATCCACTTTAGGTTCCGGCAGCGGCTATCTGGCGCTGGATTTGAATCAGGATGGCGTCATTAACGACGGCAGCGAGCTGTTCGGTACGAAATCCGGCAATGGGTTTGCCGATTTAGCGAAGTATGATGCGGACGGCAACGGCTGGATTGATGAGGGTGATGACATCTGGGATAAGCTTTTGGTCTGGACAAAAGATGAAGACGGCAACGATAAGCTTTATCATTTGTCGGAGGCAGGCGTGGGCGCTATCTGTTTACAGAATGCCCGGACGGAATTTGCCGTTAATTCCATGAAAGATAATCACACGAACGGAGTCATCAGAAATACCGGTATTTTCTTATATGAAAACGGCGGTGTGGGTACGGTGCAGCATTTGGATTTGGTACGCTAAGGTTAATTCCATTGGCATGGAATAGTTATGAATTAGGACACTGATACATACAATGAGAAGAGGTGTCCTGATGAATTTATTTAGAATCGTCTTAAAAAGAACAAACAAAAGGAAGTATGAAAGCAGTCCGCTTAGGGATGCACTTACGATACTTTTGTTTGTTTTTTTGCTTCCGTATGTAATTTCCTGTTTGTGGGGGCATGTCGGCAAGGAAACGACGCTTCTTTTTATACAGGATGAAGAATGGATTGACACAATGTATGAAGTGCGCCTTTTTGGAGAGTGGGGAAGCAAACGGATGAATATGCAGGAATATCTGATATGGAAGTTAAAGCTAGTCATGCCCTGCGATGAAGAAGACGGGATGGCAATAAAATACGAGGAAGAGGCTTTAAAGGCACAGGCGGTGCTGTTAAGAACACAGCTATGGGAAAATTATCGGAAAGGTGATGGCAATGAAAATACGCTTACCTTGCAGGACGACGCCTTTTTTCATTACGGGGAAAATCGATACAGCCGGGAAACGGAAACGCTTTATAAAAATGCGGTTTGTAAAACGGATGGCGTATATTTATCTTATGGAAAGGAACCTATAAAGGCGGCGTATTTTCCCGTCAGTAACGGGCGGACGAGAAATGCGTCGGAAATCATGTATGGGGAAAGTTACCCCTATTTAGTCAGCGTAGAATGCGGACAGGATATTCTGGCAAAAGATTATCAGAGCCGTGTAAGCATGGAAAAGGAGAAGTACTGCAGCCTTGTCGGAACGCTTTTTTCCATAGAAGATACAAATGAGGAAGTCTGGGGTCGGCTGGAACTTACCTATGACAGTGCAGAGTATGTGAAAGAAGCGTCGGTCAACGGGCATGCATGCAGCGGAGAAATTTTCCGGAGCGCACTTGGGCTTGCCTCTTCCAGTTTTTACGTCGAGTGGGGGGAACGGGAAGTTGTTTTTTTTGTGAAAGGCGTCGGGCATGGACTGGGAATGAGTCAGTATGACGCCAATGAAAGAGCTGTTTCGGGAGAGACTTTTGATGAGATTTTAGCAAATTACTTTTTTCAGGCAGAATTAGTAAAAATTGAATAATGTGCCAAATTCGGGAAAGACTAAACACCATAAAATAATTTCTCAAAAAAACTGATACGATAACAGGAGGCAAAGTTGGAATCATGGGTATGAGAAGAAATAGAAATGGTGTAAGGAAAGAACGAATTATTATGCTGGCATCATCAGCGCTGGTGCTGACTGCGCTTACGGTGACGGGAGTGTTTGTCAGAAACAGCCGCCAGAAGGAAGATGAAAGCAATGTGGTGGATTTCAGCGTCATTGAAAACCGCGTGGAAGAAAGTGCGGAAAGCATTATGTCGGATGAGGATTTGGACACGCTCTTTGCGGAGGTGGGAACGGATGACTTAGATTATGACCCCTATTTTCAGGAGGCCAATTCCGGACATGTGGAAAACGCGATAACAGGTAAAAATCAGAAAGAAACAGACGACACGGAAAAGAAAACCGCGGAAGAATCCGAAAATAAGCAAAACACTTCCACAAAGCAGGACGCCAAAAAGAAAGAGGCACAGACAGAGAGCGACGGAAGTAAAGAAGGTATGTTTGACGAATCTGAGGAAACGATGTTAGAAGAGCCGGAAGACACGGAGGCAATCGCGACGACGGTGCAGCCTATATTGGATTTTGGAGAAGAGGAGGAGCTGGTATGGCCGATTGCAGGAGATATTTTAATCAATTACAGCATGGATAAGACGGTTTATTTCCCGACGCTGCAACAATATAAATATCATCCGGCCATTGTGATTTCCGCGACGGTAGGAGAATCCATTGCGGCGGCTGCGGAAGGCAGGGTAGTTTCCGTCTCTTATGACACACAGCTTGGTAATACGGTGGTTATGGATTTGGGAAATCAGTATGAATTGACTTACGGACAGCTTGACAATATTACCGTGAGCGAGGGCAGCTATGTCGTTACCGGAGATATTATCGGCAGCGTGGCGTCTCCAACAAAGTATTACAGCACGGAGGGGGCAAATGTCTATTTTAAACTGACAAAGGACGGACAGCCGGTTAATCCAATCAGCAAATTGAAAAATTAGAAAAAAGAAAGGCAGCGCGGATGCTTACAATTATTCACGGGGAAATAATGACAATGGCGCAGGCGTATTATCAGGACGGATTTTTGCAGATACAAGACGGGAAGATTACCGCCATCGGCGATATGAAAGATTGTCCTGTGAAAAAGGGAGACAGCGGCGTTTTGGATGCGAAAGGGAATCTGGTGCTGCCCGGCATTGTAGAAGCGCATTGTCATATGGGAATTACGGAGGAAAAGAAAGGGATGGAGGGGGATGACTGTAATGAAAGCGTAGAACCGGTGACGCCCTGGCTGCGTGCTATCGACGCTATCAATCCCATGGATGCGGCTTTTGATGACGCGCTTCGTGCAGGAATCACCTCCGCCATGGTAGGACCTGGCAGTTCCAATGTGGTAGGCGGGCAGTTTGCCTTTATCAAAACGCATGGCAGATGTATCGACAACATGATTGTCAAGGCGCCTGCGGCCATGAAAATTGCTTTTGGAGAAAACCCAAAAGTGAATTATGCAGGACAAAACGTATCGCCGTCTACCAGAATGGCGATTGCGGCGATGCTGCGCCGGGAACTTTTTGAAGCGAGGGCATACTGGAAAAAGCAAAAGGAGAATAAAAATCAGGAGAAAGATTTCCGCTATGAATGCTGGATTCCGGTTTTGGAGGGAGAAATTCCGCTAAAGGCGCATGTCCACCGTGCAGACGATATTTTAACCGCTATCAGAATTGCCAAAGAATTTGGTCTGTCCATGACGCTTGACCATTGCAGCGAAGGACATTTGATTGCCGAGGAAATTAAGGCAAGCGGGTTTCCGGCGATTGTGGGACCGGATATGGCGAGCAGAAATAAAATCGAAGTGCAGAATATGGCTTTTAAAACGGTCGGTATTTTGAGCCGGGCCGGCGTCTGTACGGCTATTATGACGGACCATCCGGTTTCCATGATACAGTTTCTGCCTATCTGTGCAGGACTAGCAGTAAAATCAGGTCTTGACGAGGAAGAAGGGTTTCGTTCCATTACCATAAACGCGGCGAAAATCTGCGGCGTTGCGGACAGGGTCGGCAGCCTGGAAGTCGGCAAGGACGGCGACGTTGCCATCTTTGACGGCAGTCCGCTGGAAGTATCTACCAAAGCATTATATACAATAATAGAAGGAAAAATTGTATATCATGATGAAAACATGAAAGATTTGTGATATAATAACCGCAAAAGAAAAGGAAGCGGCGGCGAAGCCGACATTTACTTTTCTTGCGGTATTAACGAGAAAGCGTTTGACGAAGTCAAACAATGAGTGCGATAGCACGGGCTTTCGAGTGTACAAGAATGATGAATAATGCATAAAAGGAGTTTTATGAAAAAAAGACATTTAAAAACGATAGTGCCTGTTTTAATAACAGCGCTTTTTCTTTCTGCCTGCGCTGAATTGGACCCCTCTTCCATGGCGGGGAATGGGAATGAGGAAAAAGAGGATGAGATTGTCAGTCTGGGGCTGACTCCTGAATTTGATTATGAAGTGCCAAAAAGCATTCCGGATATTATGGTGAATCAGGTGGGCTATGCATCAGATAGCAGTAAAGTTGCAGTGTTTCGCGGAGAAACGCTGCCCGATACATATGATTTGGTGAACGCTGAAACCGGGGATATTGTATACACGGGAGCAATCGAGCCGAAAGGGTACAATGAGACCACCAAAGAGAACATCAGCTACGGTGATTTTACGGATTATACGGTTCCGGGAACCTATTATTTACAGGCGGATATTATCGGACAGTCTTATTTGTTTGTGATTGAGCATAATCCGTATGAGGATATTTTCACGGAAGCGTTAAAACAGTATTATTATAACCGTTGCGGGTTGACGTTATCGACACAGCTTGCAAGAGGGGCGGCGCATAATGCCTGTCATACCAAAACCGCGCAGTTAAAAGAAGATACCACCGTACAGATTGACGTGGCGGGAGGCTGGCATATTGACGGGAAGGGAAACAGAGACGTGATAAGCGGCTGTCAGGCGGTGAATAATCTGCTGTTGGCTTATGAATTATATGGCGGCATCTTTACCGATGAAGTTGGCATTCCGGAGAGCGGCAACGGCATTCCGGATGTGTTGGATGAAGTGAAGTATGAGACAGACTGGCTTCTTAAGATGCAGGATTCCACAAGCGGGGCGGTTTATTCGGCGGTCAGCGTGATTGAAAATCCCAATGCGGCATATGTTTTGTATGTGGAGCCTGCGACGGTGAACGCTACTATTCAGTTTGCGGCTACTATGGCGAAGTTCAGCTACCTGTACCAGGGTTATGACAGGGATTTTGCAACGCAGTGTTTAAGAGCCGCAGACAGAGCCTACCGATATGTGGAAAAGTATCCGGAAAATATTTCCAAGGAGGAATATTTTTTTGCGGCAGCGGAACTGTACCGGGCGACCGGCACATATGGCTATCATGATGCAGTCTTAAAGTATTTAAAAGAGGAAAGTGAGCCGGATATAGAAAACGATTATGTTTTCTGGGGCTGCGTTACATATTTGTCCACCAAACAGCGAGTGGATGTGGCTATATGCGAAAAGGTTATTACAAAGCTGCTGGCGGCCGTGGAGAGAATCTCCTTAAATTCCAAAAGTTCCAAATATTTGACGGAAGGGAATTTGGAACAGAGCAATAACAATGAACTATTGCAGAAAATGGCGCGGATGGCGGTTGTAGACCATATTATTACCAACCACGAGTATATGATGGTTTTGGAAAATCATCTGCATTATTTTCTGGGAAGAAATGCGCAGTCTGTCAAATACATTGATCATACGGATAATAATGAGGGAAAAATCAATATTATGAAGCAGATGGATTTGAATGCGCAGTTTATTTTGTTTATGAGTGTGATAGAGGAAGAATTGGCGGAAAAATAAAGAACCGGTTTTATACCAGTTCTTTATTTTTGAAGTACATTTCCTTAATAATCGACTGCACTTTTACGCCGATGCCTTTCTTTTCTTCCCTTGTCATTTCATTCATGTAAACGGGTTTACCGTATTCGATGACAACATGTGTCTTCTTTATCTTCGGAAGATGGTCTTCAAAGATATCCGCGGCGTTGTTAATGCTCATGGGAACGATAGGGCATCCGCTTTTTTCCGCGATTTTAAAACTGCCTTCATGAAAGGGCAGGAAAGTGTCGTTGACTTTATTTCGGGTTCCTTCCGGGAAAATGCAGATGGAAATGCCCGCATGGATTTTATCGATTCCTTCCAGTATCGTTTTCATGCCCTGTTTGATGTCGTTTCTGTCGAGGAACAGGCAGTGCAGATATTTCATCCAGGTGCGCAGAAGCGGATAGCGCAGCATTTCTTTTTTGGCGATATAGCCGGTCGGCCTGGGAACCCGCACATATGTCATGACGATATCAAAATAGCTTCGATGGTTGCCAATGTATAAAACAGGCACGTCTTTCGGAACATTCTCCTCACCAAGAACAGTGATTTTCGTGCCGGCAAAAAACAGGCAGCAGCGGAAAGCCCAGTTGACAATGGCGAGGGAAGAACGGTTTTTTATGTCCATATTAAATTTACCGATAAAATATTCAATTATCATTAAGGGAATGCTCAAAATCAGAAATAATACCACAAAAAGCGCAACCAAAATAAATCGAATCATAAATGTACCCTTTCTTCAAAATCTTCTCACACTATTATAGTAGACTTTGCTTTTTTATTCAATAGGAATAGACTTTTCCGTTCGCTAATAAATTAGTAATAACCAAAGTATACCGCGTTTTATCAGCGTAGAAAGGAAAAGTTATTACAATGGGTGAATGGGAGAAAAGACTGTTTAGCGTTTTGCTTGTAGGGATGCTGTGCATAAGCGTGATTGCCTGCGGGGCTGATAAGCAAAGCCCTATGGAAAAAATTAAGGATTTGACTTTTACGGTTATTGCGGAGGATAAACTACCGGAGGAACTGTTGGCGATGATTGAAGAAAAAAAGGCAGATTCTTTTAAGATGACTTTTGAAGACCGGGGGTTTCTCTATATTTGTGTCGGCTATGGGCAGCAGGAGACGGCCGGTTACAGCATATCGGTCAACGCCTTATATGAGACGGGTAACGCAGTGTACATAGACACTAATCTGATTGGCCCGGGGCCGGAGGAAAAAGGAAAGAATGCGCCGACCTATCCGTATATCGTTGTGAAAACGGAAAATGTATCAAAGCCGGTAGTGTTTGACTGAAAATTATGATAAAATAGATACGGACTTGAGGAGGCGGAACTGTACCGACATCCGCCTCCTGACAGTAACGTCACAGAGCGGGAAGAGAGCAGGATTTGATATGATTCATATTATTAACGGTTATGTCATAGACCCGAAATCAGGATTGCAGGATTATCGGGATATTCTGGTAAAGGGCGGAAAAGTAGCGGCGATTGCCGGGCGGGGTACGCCTCTTTCCCGCCTGTTAAAAGAAGCAGGGGAAACGGAATGCGAACCGGCAGACGGTTCGTGCAGGACGGAGAAGATAGAACAAATTGACGCAGACGGACAGATAATCGCGCCCGGATTGGTGGATGTACATGTTCATTTCAGAGACCCCGGCTTTACGTATAAGGAAGATATCATAAGCGGAGCGGCAGCGGCCGCAAAGGGCGGATTTACAACTGTCGTGCTGATGGCAAATACCAAACCTGCGGTAGATACGGCAGAGACGCTTTCCTATGTTTTGGAGAAAGGAAAACAAACCGGTATCCATATCCATACATGCGCGAATGTGACGATGGGAATGCAGGGGAAAGAACTGGTGGATATGGAGGCGTTAAGCCTGGCCGGAGCAGCGGGCTTTACGGATGACGGCATTCCTATTATGGAAGAAGAAATTTTACGAAAAGCATTGCAAAACGCTGCAAGACTGCATAAGCCGGTCAGCCTGCATGAAGAAGACCCGGCGTATATTACGAATAACGGTATTCATGCGGGTAAGGCGTCGGCGCATTATCATATTAAGGGTTCCCCCAGAGAAGCGGAAATCAGTATGGTACGGCGGGATATTGAAATAGCCATGGATGCGCAAGCTTCCATTGAGGAAGAGGCGGATATGTCCATTCAGCATATCAGTACGAAAGAGGCGGTGGAGCTTGTCAGACAGGCAAAAAAACGAAGCTCTCATATTTATGCCGAAGCGACGCCGCATCATTTTACGCTGACACAGGAGGCTGCCATTACACACGGCACGCTTGCCAAGATGAATCCGCCGCTGCGTGAGGAAGCTGACAGAATGGCGATTATAGAGGGGCTGCGGGATGGCACAATCGATATGATAGCGACAGACCATGCGCCCCATAGTGAAGAAGAAAAGGCAAAACCGATAACGGAGGCGCCGAGCGGCATTATCGGACTGGAAACGGCATTATCGCTCGGTATCAGGGAACTGGTGGCTCCGGGCTATTTGAATATGCTGCAACTCATGGAAAAGATGAGTCTTGCACCAGCGAAACTGTATCATTTGGATGCAGGATATATTGCAGTAAACGCTTTGGCGGATTTGGTTATTTTCCAAAAAGACGCAGAGTGGAAAGTGGAAAAAGAAAAGTTTGCCTCGAAAGCGTGTAATTCCCCATTTATTGGAGAGACTCTTCCGGGCATCGTTACTTATACGATATGCGGAGGAAAGATTGTGTATAGGAACGAATACAGAACAAAATAACATGCAGACGGCATGAAAAGAGAGGAACGCATATGACGCAGAAGAAAAAAATGAAAGCGACAGTTGTGTCACAAAATGAAATAGCAGAGCATATTTATGATATGTGGCTGGAAACGGAGGCTGCAAAGGACGCACATCCCGGACAGTTTATAGGGATTTATCCGAAAAATGCCGCAACGCTTCTGCCAAGACCTGTCAGTATCTGTGAGGCGGACAGGCAGCAAAGCAGACTGCGTCTTGTCTATCGGGTGGCGGGAAAAGGCACGGAGGAATTTTCCGCCTATAAAGCCGGAGACGAAGTTTTCATATTAGGCGTTCTGGGCAATGGCTTCCCGCTGGAAAAGGCGCAGAAAAAAAGCGTATTTATCATGGGAGGCGGCATTGGGATTCCGGCGCTTTTACAGCTTTCTAAAGAAATGGACGCCGATAAACGGATTATTCTCGGCTATCGGAACAGGGATTTATTTTTACAAAAAGATTTGGCTAAGAACGGAACCGTATATATCGCAACGGAGGATGGCAGCGTCGGCAGCAAAGGAAACGTTATGGACGCTATACGGGAAAATCAATTACAGGCAGACGTAATTATGGCCTGCGGACCGATGCCGATGCTTCGCACCATCAAAAAATATGCGCAGGAAAATGGGATAGAAGCCTATATTTCCCTGGAGGAACGGATGGCCTGCGGCGTGGGAGCCTGTCTTGGATGCGTCTGCAAAACAAAAGAAATCGATGCGCATTCCAATGTGCATAACGCGCGTATCTGCACGGATGGCCCGGTATTTGAAGTAAGAGAGGTGGATATCTGATGAATACAAAAGTTGAAATTGCAGGAGTTACATTAAAAAATCCGGTCATGACGGCGTCGGGAACTTTTGGTTCAGGGATGGAATACAGTGATTTTGTAGACTTGAACCGCCTGGGGGCGGTCGTGACAAAAGGCGTTGCCAATGTGCCGTGGCCGGGAAATCCCGTACCCAGAGTGGCGGAAACTTACGGCGGGATGCTAAATGCCATCGGCTTACAGAATCCGGGGATAGATGTGTTCGTAAAGCGCGATATTCCTTTTTTAAAAGAATATAACACAACTGTCATAGTTAATGTCTGTGGCAAAACGGTGGAAGATTATCTGGAAGTGGTGGAAAGACTTGGCGATGAACCGATAGATATGCTGGAAATCAATGTTTCCTGCCCGAATGTAAAAGAGGGGGCAATCGCTTTCGGACAGAAGGCGGACTGTCTGTACGATATTACCGCCCAAATCAAAAAGAAAGCGAAGCAGCCTGTTATCATGAAACTCAGCCCAAACGTGACAGATATTACGGAAATGGCGAAAGCGGCGGAGGCGGCAGGCGCGGATGCGCTTTCCATGATTAATACGCTGACGGGTATGAAGATAGACATTCATAAAAGAAAATTTGTTCTGGCCAATAAAACGGGCGGGCTTTCGGGTCCGGCCATCAAACCTGTGGCGGTCAGGATGGTATATCAGGCGGCTCGGGCGGTAAAGATTCCGATTATCGGCATGGGCGGCATTGCGACGCCGGAGGACGCCATTGAGTTTATGCTGGCCGGAGCTTCGGCCATAGCGGTGGGCGCGATGAATTTTGTTAATCCTTATACGACGATAGAGGTCATAGAGGGAATCGAAAGTTATATGAAGCAGTACAACATAGAGGATGTCAAAGAATTAATTGGGGCGGTAATATAAAGAATGTAATTCTTTCAACATGGAATATTTTTTCCTCCATGCGGCATACAATACAATAAGTATACGCATGGAGGTATTTTTGTGGAATTAGTGAAAAAAAAGATACATATGGACCGCATTGCCAGCAAGGCCGGAACCCAGATGGTGTTGGAAGAGGATGTAAATATATCAGATAACAGACCGGATGCCAGTCATTTGATTGCCGTCAAGGGGGATGTCGTTGTAGATGAGATTCGCGTCAATGACGACCGGGTCAATTTGAAAGGCAGGCTGCAAGTGCGGATGCTGTATCTGACGGAAGAAAACGGCATGTGCGCCGGTATGGAGGCGGCAATCCCCTTTGATGAAAAAATCAATATGGAGGGCGTACATAACGGCGATACGGTACTATATTCCTGGAAGATTGAGGATTTGAGCGTCGGCTTGATTAATTCCAGAAAGATGAGCGTGCAGGCGATGCTTTCTTTTGAACTGGAACTGGAAGAAAGGACAGAGCAGGAAGCGGCCGTCGATATTTATCATGAAGAACCGGTGGAATACCGCAAAAAAGTTCATCCGCTGTTACAGATTGCCGTCAACAAAAAAGATATTTTCCGCATCAAAGAGGAAATGGAGCTGCCAAGCAACCTGCCTAACGTCTTTCAGGTAATCTGGCACAGCATTACTTTAAACAATGTAGAGTTCAAGGCATTGGATGAAAAAATCGCCCTGCAGGGAGAAATGAAAGCCTTTTTCCTATATGAGGGCGAGGGGGATAACGACAGGACGCTCTGGTATGAAAATACCGTACCGTTCAGCGGCATGATAGAATGTCATGGATGCCGGGAAAATATGATTCCGGATATCCGCTATACGAATGCACAGTGCAGTGTCGAGGTCAAACCGGACTTTGACGGGGAGGAAAGAGTTCTGTGCGTGGAAAGTGTGCTGGATATGGAAATCCGCCTCTATGAAGAGGAAAATCTGGAAGTATTATCGGATATTTACGGCGTCTCCAAAGAGATAGAGGCCGTCACAACGGAAGTCTCCCTAAAGAGCCTGCTGTTACATGGCAATGGAAAATGTAAAATAGCGGAACATGCTAAAATCCAAAATACGGAAATGCACATGTACCAGCTTTTACACAGCGAAGGCGAGATTCAGATAGAAGAGGAAGCGGCCGCCGATAACGGTATCAATATTAACGGAACGCTCTATATTACGACCATCTATTTGTGTACGAACGGACAGAATACGCTGTATGCGACGAAGAGCGCGCTGCCGTTTACCCATTTCATTGAGGTGCAGGATATGGAGCCGTCCGTTATCAGCCATATCCACTGGAACATAGAGCAGCTTATTGTGACGATGTTAGACAGCGATGAACTGGATGTAAAAGCGGTGCTGAATTTTGACGCCCTTGTCTTTACAACAGGGAAAACCAGCTTTATTACGGATATTAAAGTGGAAGAACTGGATATGAATAAAATAAGCGAACTTCCGGGCATTGTTATCTATATTGCGGGAACGGGGGATACGCTGTGGGATATCGGTAAAAGGTACTATGTGCCGATTGCGCAGTTGAAAGAAGTAAACGAACTGGTTTCGGAAGAAATTAAGGCCGGAGATAAGATTTTAGTGGTGAAAGGTATTTCATAATACAAGATATAGAAACCGAATGGAAATACGCGAGAATTTCCGTTCGGTTTTCTGTTTATGGTTTTACTTTTATAAAAAATTATGATATGATATATCAGAAAATGCTTTCTGCATAAAGCTGAAAGGGGAACGATATGAAACGTAAAGGACATAATCATAAGGAATCTTTTTCCATACTCCTGATTTCCAATACGGGGCAGCGTAACAGGCAATTTCGTATTACACGTTTTGCATCCCGGCTGCTTATTGTTTTACTGCTTATTGTCTGCGTGGCTGTCGGAGGCGCGATATGGATATTCGCGCAGAATCCGTTAGCGGGCATGGAACAGAATAAGCTGCGCGCGCAGGTGGATGAGCAGACACAGCTAATGCAGCAGTTGGAGGCGGAAAAAGAAACTTTGAGTAATGAACTGCTGGCATTACGGCAGGAGAACGAAAGTTTACTCCAGACAGTGGAACAGTACAACGAAGCAGCGTTAGCGGAAGCCGAGGCGGCAGCGAATGATGATGCCGGCATTCCCAGACGCTATCCGACTTCCGGAACGAGCGGGAGGCTTTCTTCTTACTCCGAAGAACAGCCCTATCTTGCTATCAGCACACATACGGAAGGAAATATTGTTGCGACAGGCAACGGCACGATAACCACGGTAACGTCGGATGATACTTATCCGGTTATTGTGGAAGTGGAACATGATAAAGGCTATCAGACGCGCTATATGTGCCGTCAGGAAGCGGAAGTACAGGCGACGGAAGGCGCGCAGGTGGAAGCGGGCGATACCTTATTTACCATTACAATAGATGATTCACAACTGGATTATCAGATTCTCTTTGAGGGAGAACCGATAGACCCGCTTACGGTTATTGAAGCGAAAGGATAAAAGGAGGATGATATAATGATGAGTAAAAACAAAAATTCTGCGGCGGACGCACGCGCAAAAGTTGGAACACTAATTGGAAAAGGAGCGGTTTTTGACGGTAATCTGGAGGCGCCGGAGACAATCCGCGTAGACGGTACGGTCAATGGAAACTGTAACTGCAAAGCGATGTTAATCGTTGGCGTAGAGGGAAAGATTAACGGCGATATCACGGCACAGAATGTCATTATTTCCGGAAAAGTAGACGGTGACATTATAGCGCATGGAAAACTGGAACTGCTTTCCACGGCAAAACTGGTCGGCAATATTACGGCGCGTTCTCTTGTTGTCGATGAAGACGCAAGCTTCGATGGCAGATGTACGATGACGAATGCTGCGGATGATGCGTCAGGCAGCAAATTCGGCAAGGATAAGACAAATCAGGACAATGCGCAGAATAACGCATCTGCGGACGCTGCTATGAAAAAAGCTTAAGGCAGGTTTTTGCTATGATTTATAAAGAATATCCCATTCGCATAGAGGGAATGAAAGAAGAGGCAACTTTAATTACATATTTGATATCCCATTCGGAAAGCGTCGGCGTTGATAAAAGACCGTTGATTATCATATGCCCGGGAGGCGGTTATGAGCATGTCTCCGACAGGGAGGGAGAGATGCTGGCATTACAGTGGGCGTCTTTTGGATATCATGCGGCTGTGCTTCGCTATTCCATTAGTCCGGCGGTTTATCCGACCGCGCTGTTACAGCTTGCGGCTGCCGTAAGGTTTATGAGGGAACACGCAGACGAGTGGCATATTATGGCCGATAAAATTCTGATAGAGGGTTCGTCGGCGGGCGGACATCTGGCGGCAAATTACAGTATGTTTTGGAACAGGGGATTTCTGGCGCAGAAGCTGGGCGTACCCTCCGAACTTCTTCGCCCGGCGGGCATGATTTTAAATTATCCGGTCATCACTTCCGGAGAGTATGCGCACGAGGGTTCTTTCAGGCGTTTATTGGAGGAAAATTATGAGGCGATGAAAGCAGAGCTGTCTTTGGAAAATCAGGTAAACGAAGACACGCCGCCGGCCTTTATCTGGCATACGAATGAAGATACGGCTGTTCCGGCGGAAAATTCACTGTTGCTTGCATTGGCAATGAGAGAACGGAATATTCCGGTGGAACTGCATTTATATGCGAAAGGCGGCCATGGTCTTGGGCTTGCCGACGAGCGGACGGTCGGACCGGAAAGAAAGGAAATAGAGCCGGAATGCCAGTCATGGATAGCGCTTGCCCATACGTGGATAGAGGAAGTTATTTTAGCTTCCCAATAAAGATGCCATGAGCGGACGTACTTTTGTCATGAAAAGTATAAAAAAATTGAAAAAACTGCCATTTTGCTCTAATGTTTTTGGGATGGCGGTACGATATAATATACAGAACTGACGGAATCGGCAGATTCCAGGTAGATTTAAAATTTCCAAGGAGGGATAAACATGAGCGTAAACGGAGTTACCAATTCAACCAGCACTTACGAAACAGCTTACCAGACAAGCCAGGCATCTACGGCAGCAAAAGAGCAGACAGCGGCAGAGTCTACAGAGAAAGAGACAGGCGTTGTTTATGAGCAGTCAAAGGATGCAGCGACAACTTCTTCCACCAAGAAGACTTACACACAGAATACGGATTTAGTTGCTAAATTAAAAGCAGACCAGGAAAGCAGACAGCAGCAGTTACAGGATATCGTAAATAAGATGCTGTCCAAGCAGGGCGATACTTATAATAAAGCAAACGGTATCTGGAGCATTTTATCAAGCGGAAACTTTACGGTTGATGCAGCGACAAAGGCACAGGCAGAAAAAGATATCGCAGAAGACGGTTACTGGGGCGTAAAACAGACTTCAGAACGTATTCTTGATTTTGCTA
>JAMPCN010000070.1 GCA_023666125.1 Bacillus sp. (in: firmicutes)
CGAGAGAAGCCATAGTAGAATTGTTGATTCCGGCATTTTTACCGTTTAATTTAATTAAAGGAGGTCTGAATGCGGCAATCACAATGCTTTTGTATAAACCTGTTGTTACTGCTTTGCGACGTTCAAATTTAGTTGAATCTAAACAAGATTCTAATAAAATGCGGATAAGTATCGGAGTTTTATTGGTGGATCTGCTAATGATTATAACTTGTGTATTATTGATACTTGCTTTTAATGATATGATTTAGAATGGCAGGAACGAAAAATACGCAGCTTATAGACAAAACGCTTATAATTCTAATATACCAGATATTTTCCTGCACAGATACAATTTGACAACATACTTTCTTTATGATAGGCTAATCATATATTGAGAAAAGCGATGACGAAGAGAGTAGGTATGCAAAGTCTTTACAGAGAATATTCCATTGCGCATAAAGCGCCTGCTAAAGCAGCAGTTGCTGAGAGGAATAGAGAGGGAACATACTGAACATGGCTTCCGAGCAGTGCATCCGAGCCGACAGGTTAGGCTGCAACAGGTTCCGCCTGTTATAGCGGCAGAGTATAAAATGTATCTGAGGATACGAATGTACTTGATGAGGTCATATCCGTGAGGATATGATGAAAAGAAGTGGTAACACGGTTAGATATCCGTCTTCTTATATTTGTGTAAATATGAGAGGGCGTTTTTTATTTTCTACAAAACAGCAGACAAAAAGAAAGGCATGGTATGAACATGGATAAGGGAAAATATTATATTACAACAGCGATTGCCTATACTTCGGGCAAACCGCACATCGGCAACAGTTATGAGATTGTTTTGGCGGACAGTATCGCCAGATTTAAGAGAAAAGACGGCTATGACGTTTTTTTCCAGACAGGAACGGATGAACATGGGCAAAAGATTGAGCTGAAGGCGCAGGAAGCGGGCATTACGCCCAAGGAATTTGTAGATAACGTGGCGGGACAGATTCGTTCTATCTGCGATTCTTTGAATACCTCTTACGATAAATTTATCCGTACGACGGACGATTATCATGAGAAGCAGGTGCAGAAAATATTTCGGAAATTATACGAACAGGGAGATATTTATAAGGGCGCTTATGAAGGGCTTTACTGTACGCCCTGCGAGTCTTTCTGGACGGAGTCGCAGTTAGTGGACGGGAAATGCCCGGACTGTGGCAGAGAAGTGAAACCGGCGAAAGAGGAAGCGTACTTTTTCAAAATGAGCAAATATGCAGATAAACTGATAGCGCATATCAATGCGCACCCGGAATTTATTCAACCGGTATCGCGGAAAAATGAGATGATGAATAACTTTTTACTGCCCGGACTGCAGGATTTATGTGTCTCCAGAACTTCTTTTAAATGGGGGATTCCGGTGGACTTTGACGAAAAGCATGTTGTCTATGTGTGGCTGGACGCGCTGTCAAATTATATTACAGGTATCGGTTATGATGCGGATGGTAACAGCACGGAACAGTATAAGAAATTCTGGCCGGCGCAGTTACATTTGATTGGCAAAGATATCATCCGCTTCCATACGATATACTGGCCCATTTTTTTGATGGCGTTAGGAGAGCCGCTGCCGGAGCAGATTTTCGGGCATCCGTGGCTTTTACAGGGCGACGGGAAAATGAGTAAATCCAAGGGAAACGTAATTTACGCGGAGGATTTGATAGACTTCTTCGGTGTTGATGCGGTTCGTTATTTTGTACTGCATGAGATGCCTTTTGAAAACGACGGCGTTATCACATGGGATTTGATGGTGGAAAGACTCAATTCCGACCTTGCCAATACGCTGGGCAATCTGGTGAACAGAACTATTTCCATGAGCAATAAATACTTCGGAGGCATAGTGGAAAATAAAAAAGTCGGCGTGGCGTCAGGCGAAGAGGATGTGGACGCCGATTTGAGGAATGTTTTGACCGATACCTATGCGAGAGTCAGCAAAAAGATGGATGATTTGCGCGTAGCCGACGCAATTTCCGAGACATTTGTTTTATTTAAACGCTGCAATAAATATATAGACGAAACAATGCCGTGGGCATTGGCAAAGGATGAAAGTAAAAAAGACAGACTCGCCACCGTTTTATATAATTTATTAAACGGTATCTTGGTGGGCGCAAGTTTATTGGATCCTTATATGCCGGAAACCGCAGTAAAAATTGCAGAACAGATTCACGCGCCTTTAATTGATTTTGCAGTGCTGGAGGAATGTGCGAAAAATCATGATACGGTCAAAGCCGCTTCTCTTTATCCGTCCGGCAATAAAGTGACGGAAACGCCGGAGATTCTGTTTGCCCGTCGTGACCTTGCGGAAGTGATGGAAAAGGTAGAAGAGATGTTTGCCAAAAGAAGAGCGGATGCAGAAAAAACGGAAAGCAAAGAAAGTGCAGATAATGTGGCGGGCGAAGAAGTCTTGCAGGATGTGGTCGATATAGAACCGAAAGAAATAATTTCCTATGATGATTTTAGTAAGTGCCAGTTCCAGGTCGGCGAGATTTTAGAGTGTAAGGAAGTGCCAAAATCCAAGAAACTGCTCTGTTCCAAAGTGCGGGTCGGCTCTGGCGTAAAACAGATTTTATCGGGAATCAGACAGTATTACAGCGCGGAGGAAATGGTCGGGAAAAAAGTAATGGTATTAGTCAATCTGGCGCCGAGAGAAATGGCAGGAATGGTGTCGGAGGGCATGTTACTGTGTGCGGAGGATGCGGAGGGCAATTTGGCGCTTATGACGCCTGAAAAGATGATGCCTGCCGGTGCGGAAATCTGTTAGGACAAAGTTTTGTCGGGATATAGGAGGCTTTATGATACGGAAAGAGGAATTTTATTTTGATTCAAGGGATAAGAAAAATAAAATACACGCCATTAAATGGATTCCCGATGTGGAGAAACCGGTTTGTATTTTTCAGATTGTGCATGGCATGGCGGAGCATATAGACCGTTACGACGAGTTTGCCAGATTTCTGGCGGGCAAAGGCATTCTTGTCGTGGGGGAAGACCATCTGGGACATGGTAAGTCAGTGCCGGAAGGCGGAACCTACGGATATTTTTGCGAACATGATGCAGCCAATGTGCTGGTAAGAGACGTACATCGTCTGAAAAAGATAATGCAGGAGCAGTATCCCGGCGTTCTCTATTTGATTCTGGGTCACAGCATGGGTTCTTTTATCCTAAGAAATTATCTGTTCCGCTATGGAAGCGGAGTGAATGGAGCCGTTATCGTAGGAACGGGAATGCAGCCGAAAGCGGCTCTGCTTTTAGCAAGAGCAATCACCGCCATCCAGAAAGTTTTCTGCGGATCAAAACATGTCGGCAAATTTATTGACAAAGTGTCTTTCGGAAGCTTTAATAATAGATTTGAACCGGCGAGAACGGCGTTTGACTGGCTTTCCGGAGAAACCGCCAACGTAGACCGCTATATAGCCGACCCGCTGTGCGGCTTCACTTTTACATTGAACGGGTTTGCAACATTATTTAAACTGATTCATAATTGTTATGACCGGGAAAAAGTAGAGAGTATGCCGAAACAGCTTCCGATATTGCTGATTGCCGGAGCGGATGACCCGGTAGGTAATTACGGAAAGAGTATAGAGAAAGTATATCATTCCTATTTAGACGCCGATATGCAGAATGTACAGATGAAATTGTATGAAAACGACCGGCATGAGCTGTTGAACGAAACGGACAGGGCGTCGGTGTATAAAGACATTTACCGCTGGATTTTACAGCGTATCTAAAGTTGGTAAAAGGAGTGTTATGAAAAAATTAATTGTTTGTATAGCTGTAGCAGCGTTGTTGTTTTTCTGCCATGTCGGTATGGCAGAGGCAGCATCCGGCGATAAGACAGTCGTTGCTCTGGGAGCGGATTTATCTGAACAGCAGCGTGCCGCGGTACTGGAATCAATGGGAATGACAGAAAAAGATTTAGCGGACTGTACCGTCATTTCCATTACCAATGCCATGGAACATGAATATCTGGATGCTTATCTGGATGCATCCGTTATAGGAAGCAAGTCGCTCTCCAGTGTAAAGATTACGAAAGCGGCATCCGGCAGCGGGGTTTTGGTGACAACGAAAAATATCAATTACTGCACAACGGGGATGTACCGAAATGCCTTAATGACTGCGGGTATGGAGGATACGGAAGTGCTGGTTGTTGCACCGACGCCGATTTCCGGAACGGCAGGACTCATTGGAGCGTTAAAGGCGTATGAGGTGATGGCGGATAAGGAAGTGTCAGACGAAGCGTTAGATACGGCGCTGGATGAACTGATAACGACGGGAGAATTGGCGGAAAGTATACAGGGAGAGGCCGGTTCCGATGAAATCGAGGCTTTGATTGCATGGTTAAAAAATAAGATTGCCAGCAAGGAATTGGATATTGGAGACGAACAAAGCGTGCGGGAGGCGATTGCGGAGGGTGAGAAAACTTTTGGCGTCAGTCTGACGGAAGATGAGAAAAACAAGATTCTTGATTTGCTGAAAAAACTGGATTCCCTTGGCTTAAATGCGGATTATTTAATAGAGCAGGCTCAGAGTCTGTATGAAAAGTACGGCCTTGAGATTGTTGAAAGTGCGAATAAGGCAATTAACGAAGCTGTGGAAAATGCCGTGGCATCTGCCGTAAAAGGATTTTTCCAGGATTTGGCGGACGCAGTATCGGGATTTTTTAAAAATCTGTTTTCCTGATATATTTTTATCATCTATAAAGGACATTCCAACATTCCGGGCAAAATCCGGAATGTTTTTTTCTTTCTGAGCTATACTAAATTGAGGAGTTATGGCATTTGCTTTTTCAATAAAAAGATGAATAGAGAATGGAGGAATCATGATGAAAATTGCATTTTTTAGTACAAAGCCTTATGATAAAATTTGGTTTGAGCCTATGGGGAAGGAATACGGGTTTGATATTCATTTTTATGAAGTGCCTTTTTGTGAGGAGACAATCTATCTTGCTGCAAATTATGATGCTATCTGTATTTTCGTAAATGATTATATTACGGCGGAAATGATAGATAAATTATATGAGATGAAAGTCAAGGCCATTTTACTGCGAAGCGCAGGCTTTAATCATGTGGATATTAAGGCGGCGGAGGATAAGATGCTGGTGCTTCGCGTACCGAATTATTCGCCGGAAGCGGTAGCGGAGTTTGCCATGGGAATGATTTTAACGGTCAACCGCCAT
Organism: Bacillus sp. (in: firmicutes); assembly: GCA_023666125.1. Classification (GTDB taxonomy): domain Bacteria; phylum Bacillota; class Clostridia; order Lachnospirales; family Lachnospiraceae; genus UBA3282. The sequence goes on from JAMPCN010000070.1 coordinate 5,192, forward strand.
CTTCATAAAGCATATAATAGGACAAGAGACTTCAATATGAGCCTGAACGGATTGATGGGAGTGGATTTGTACCATAAAACAGTGGGTATTATCGGAACCGGTAAAATAGGGCAGGCAATGATAAGAATCTGCAATGGTTTTGGTATGCAGGCGCTGGCTTATGATCCGTTTCCCAATTCCAAACTGGAAGTGGAATATGTGGAATTGGAGGAGTTGTTTCAAAAATCCGATTTTATTTCCCTGCATTGTCCGCTGACGTCGGGAACAAAATATATTATTAATGCGGAAAGTATACGCTTGATGAAAAAGGGAGTCTATCTTGTCAATACGTCAAGAGGCGGGTTGATTGATACGGATGCCTTGATAGACGGTTTGGTAGAGGGAAAATTCGGGGGCGTCGGGTTGGATGTTTATGAAGAGGAGGAAGGTATTTTTTATGAAGATAAATCCAATGAAATCATGCAGGATGAAAATCTGGCAAGATTGATGACATTTCCTAACGTACTGATTACTTCCCATATGGGCTTTTTTACGAAAGAAGCGATGCAGGCAATCGCAAAAGAAACTTTGGAAAACGCATATGCATTAGAAAATGGACTACCGCTTGTAAATCGAACTGAAATACGTTAAAATAGAAATAGTGGGGAAGGAGACGTTTCAGTGTCGCAAAATTCATATCAGATTAGAAGTGCATATCGGGATGAATGGGATGATGCGATGGCGCTTGCCTGGAAAACTTTTATGCAGTTTGAGGCAGACGGCTATACCGCGGAAGGCATTAGAAATTTTGAGGATTTTATTACGGACACAACGTTGTACCGGATGTTTATCATGGGTGCGTATCAGATGTTTGTGGCTTTGGATGCAAAACGGATAGTGGGCATGATAACGCTGCGGAATGCGTCTCATATTTCGCTTTTGTTTGTGGATGAGAAATATCATAGACAGGGTATCGGCCGTGCCTTAATAGAGTATATGCGGGAATATTTACTTTCGGAGGCAGGCGTTGGCAGGGTGACGGTCAATGCCGCCCCTTACGGAGTTGCTTTTTATCATAAACTGGGGTTTCGGGATTTAAGGCCGGAGGAGGAAAAAGATGGCATTAAATACACCCCGATGGAGTTTATCCTGTAAAGCGGGATTGTTTTGTACGTCATAATAATAGAAAAGGATGGAATATGAATGGAGTATATTAAAAGTAAAGATATTTTTGTATTAATGAAAAATACGTTAAGGCTGATTCATCCCAGACCGATAGACCACGGTTACAGGGTTGCCTATATGGTTTATAAAATGTTGGAGGATAAGGGCGGTTACGAGGAGTTTGAACTGGCCGATATTGTTATGGTCACTACTTTTCATGATATAGGCGCATATAAGACGGAGGCGGGCGCTTTAAACGATATGCTGCGCTATGAATCCAGAGACAGCAGGGCGCATACCATTTACGGCTACTTATTCTTTAAATATTTATCGCCCGTAGAAGAACTGGCTAAAGTCATTATGTATCATCATATGGACTATGAACAGCTTCAGAAAGTGGAATATGACTATAAAGATTTGGCGGCGTATATTAACATTGCGGAAAAAATGGATATCTATTATTCCGCTATGGGCAGCCAGTTTAATATGCAGATGTTCCATAAACAGGCGGGAACGAAATTATCGGAAGAGGGATTGAACCGCTTTTATACGGTTGCGAAAAAATATGATATCTTTACGAAGCTTCAGAATGGCGATTATAAAAAGGAACTGGAGGATATCATTGACTATATGATATTTTCCAATGAGGGAAAGAAAAAATTCCTGGATATGCTGATGTATTCTACGGGTTTCAGGAATGAACAGTGCGTGGTCGATGCGATTACCGCCATACATATATGCGACGAACTGGCAGGCAAAATGTTGATGACGGAGGATGCGAAAGAAAAGCTGTATTACGGTGCGCTGCTTCATGACCTGGGTATGCTTGCCATCCCTAAAAATATTGTAGAGGCGCCAAGAAAACTAAATTCCGAAGAGATGAAAAAAATCAGACTGCATGTAAATGAAACGGAAAAAGTGTTGAACAATATGCTGCGTGATGATGTGCTGTCTATCGTATTAGGGCATCATGAAAGAGGCGACGGCAGTGGGTATCCGAGAAAAGTAAAGTCGCATCAGATGTCGCAGGAGCAGAAAGTGCTGCAGATAGCGGATGCGGTTACCGGCATGACGAATAAAAGAAGTTATAGGGAACCTTTATCAAAAGAGCAGGTGATTACCATTCTAAATGACGAGGCTTCCAAAAACCGCCTTGACAGGCAGACGGTTGGCGTATTTGTCAATTTTTACGATAATATCATGCAGGATGTAAAAAAAGAGTCAACAGAAGTCATGAAAACATATCAGATGTTGAACTCTCAGTATGCACAGCTTAGTAAGCGATTTAAGAAATAGGAGGTAATTATGGGGCGTATATTTGATTTGGACAGTCCTTTTATGCGATTTTTGAATTTAGTCGGAGATTTGATGATATTGAATTTTTTAATGATTATCTGCTGTATTCCGATTATCACCATCGGCGCGTCCTGCACGGGAATGTATTATGTGCTGTTAAAAATCGTACGGGGCGAAGAGGGCTATCTGGTAAAAGGATTTTTCAAGTCCTTTAAGCAGAATTTTAAGCAGGCGACGATTTTATGGTTAATCATGTTGCTTGTGATAGCGGTTTATGTAGGCGATTTTATGATATTCAGATATTCCGGTATGACATTCCCGACAGTGCTTATTGTGGCGATTCTGGCGATTGCACTGGTTCTGATAATGGTATCGGTTTATGTTTTCCCGGTTCTGTCAAGGTTTGATAATACAGTTAAGAATATCCTGAAAAATGCTTTTTGCATGGCTGTTTTGAATCTGCCCAAAACGTTGCTGTTAATTATTATTCAGCTTATTCCGCTTATTGTTTTATATTTTTCATCCTATGCGGCTATTTTTGTTTTTATGTTTGGCATTTCACTGCCGGCATATTGTTCAGCACATTTGTTCAGCGGAATTTTTAAGAAGTATGAGCCGGAAGCCGAGGCGGTAGTTTCAGACTATGAATTTTCCGTACAAACAGAAGAGGGAAACGAGGAAAATAATGGATAAACAAACGAAATCAATTCTGGTACAGTGGATTGGCCCGACGATTATTATGATATTCATAATAGGTATCATGCTCTTTAATTTTTCCGTAAAGAGTAAGGCGGGCGCAAATGATATGGTCACCAAAAGCATGACGGCGGCAGCGGAAATATGCACGTTGAAATTTAAGGAGCGGCTTGAACTGTTGGAAACCGTCGGCAGACCGATAGGCGAGCTTTTGGAAAAGGAATCGTCGTTAAAATCCGCTCACGCCGTGGAACTGGCGGAAATCGCGATGCGCTATTCGGGCGCATATGCGGTTTACATATGCGGTGAAGATGGAAAAGGCCTTAACAGCGCCGGAGAAAAAATTTCCATTGCGCAGACGGATTATTTTGAGCAGATTCGAGAAGCGGCGGACGTCAGCTATCTTTTTACCATGGACGACGGGATAAAGGCGCAAAGCGCGATTATCGTAACTGTTCCGTTGAACGCAAAGAAAGAAACCGGTAATTTAGTGTTATATTATCCGCTTGCCAATTTTGAGTCGGTAATAAAACAGGCGGATACCGTGGGATGGAAAGCTTCGACATTGATAGATACGGATGGTATGGTTCTGACAACATCCTGTACGGGCGCACACTGGAGCCAGGGAGATAACGTCTATGATAAAATTGGTGATGTTGATGTCAGCAGAAGAATCAAAAACCGTATCGGCGGACGTTTGAGCGGTATGTCCAATGCAGTTGTTATGCAGGATGCGACGTATTCGTTCGTATATGCTCCGCTTGGCATCAACAACTGGGCGCTGCTTGCCAGTATCGGACAGGACTATGTGGATGAACAGGTCAGCCTGCAATGGAGAAATGCCAGAAATATGCTGTATCAGTTGGCGGCGGTTATTCTCATATTCTGTTTTGTCATTATCGGCATCAATATGATTAGCAAGGTTTATAATATCAAAAAGCAGAAACAGCTTGAAGAAAAGGCAGATACCGACCTTTTGACAGGGTTGAATAATAAACTGGCAACAGAACGCAAGATTAAGGAATTTATTGAAAAATATCCGGATAAGCAGTCCATGATGTTCATACTGGATATTGATAATTTTAAAAAGATAAACGATACCATGGGACATGCTTTCGGCGATGAAGTGCTTCGTTCTTTGGGAAAACAGATAGGGGTTCTTTTCAGGGCGACGGATATTGTCGGACGTGCCGGCGGCGATGAATTTATTATTTTCCTGAAAGATATTGCGGATATGGAGGCTATCAAAAAAGAAGCCAAAAAGGTGGAGGACTTTTTCAAGGACTTTAAGGCGGGAGAGTATACAAAATATTCCGCAACGGCAAGTATCGGCGTCGCTATTTTCCCGAAAGAGGGGAACAGTTTTGAGAATATTTATAAGGCGGCCGACCAGGCGCTTTATAAAGCGAAAAAGAGAGGAAAGAACCAGCTCGCCTTTTATCATGACATGGATGAGGCAGAAGCAGAGTAGCGAATGTTTTTGGGCAATTTGTACAATAAAGCAATCATTTCCTCGTCAATTTGTCAAAACGAAAATCTTTTGCTATTGAAAATAAGCAATTTTTACAATGGAATACAAAATATTTGTGAAATAGTGGTATAGCAAAGAGTAGGAAAATTCGTTATACTAAATCCAGACTTGATTATTATTCATAATAATCTTGAATAAAAAAGTTAAAAATATTAGGAGGCACAAGCACATGGCAAGTTTATCATTAAAAAATGTCTGCAAAGTATATCCTAACGGATTTGAAGCAGTCAAAGATTTCAATCTCGAAATCGCGGATAAGGAATTCATTATCTTCGTAGGACCTTCAGGTTGTGGTAAATCTACAACACTTCGTATGATTGCAGGTTTGGAAGATATTTCCTCCGGTGAGTTGAAGATTGGTGACAGAGTTGTAAACGATGTTGAACCGAAAGACAGAGATATCGCAATGGTATTCCAGAACTATGCTCTGTATCCTCATATGTCAGTATATGACAATATGGCATTCGGTTTGAAACTGAGAAAAGTACCGAAAGATGAAATTGACAAGATGGTTAAAGAAGCAGCTAAAATCCTTGACCTGACACCACTCCTTGACCGTAAGCCGAAAGCTTTATCCGGTGGACAGAGACAGCGTGTTGCTATGGGTCGTGCAATCGTACGTAATCCTAAGGTATTCCTTATGGATGAGCCTCTTTCCAACTTGGATGCAAAACTTCGTGTGCAGATGCGTATTGAGATTGCTAAACTGCATCAGAGATTAGGCACAACGATTATCTACGTAACACATGACCAGACAGAGGCTATGACACTTGGTACCAGAATCGTTGTTATGAAAGACGGTGTTGTTCAGCAGGTAGATACACCTCAGAACTTATATGAGAAACCGCAGAACCTGTTCGTTGCAGGATTCATGGGTTCCCCGCAGATGAACTTCTTAGACGCAGTCGTTGAAGTAAGCGGCGATACAGCAAGCTTGAAAGTAGCAGGCAGCAGTATTCCTCTTCCGGCAGCAAAATCCAAGAAACTTATCGATGGCGGATATGCAGGAAAGACTGTTACATTCGGTATTCGTCCGGAAGATGTATATGATTCCAACGAATACATTCAGTCAGCTAAATGTGTATTTGAATCCAGTATTAAAGTATACGAATTACTTGGTGCAGAAGTTTACTTATACTTTGACCTTGCTGAGTTCCCTATTACAGCCAGAGTTGATTCCCGTACAACAGCAAGACCTGGTGATGCCGTTAAATTTGCATTTGATGTTGAAAAGATTCATGTATTTGACAAAGAGACAGAGCAGGTTATTACGAACTAATCATGATGATTACGAGGGGGATGCGGAAGCGCATCCCCTTTTTCCATCAGTAGAGTGAGGTTACTTATATGATTTCAAGTCAAATTATTAAGACGAGTATAGAAGAGTTAAAATCCATTACGAAAGTCGATTTATGTGTCTTTGACTTAGAAGGAAATACCGTAGCGTCCACTTTTGAGTTGGATGATATTTCCCTATCGCTGATTACCGAATTCGCGGAGTCTCCGGCGGACAGTCAGGTAATCGGGGTACATCATCTTTTAAAGATATTGGATGACAGTGAATTGGCTTACGTTCTGGATGCAAAAGGCGCCAGTGAAGATACTTATATGATTGGCAGGATTGCGGTGAGCCAGTTGCAGAATCTGATTATCGCCTACAAAGAAAGATTTGACAGAAATAATTTTATTCAAAATCTGCTGTTAGATAATCTGCTGTTAGTGGATATTTATAACCGTGCCAAGAAGCTTCATATAGAAGTGTCTGTGCCAAGAACGGTTTTTCTGATAGAAACAGGAAGCGAAAAGGAAAGTATCGTATCGGAACTGTTAAACGGAATGTTTTCGGCGCAGGTGGGAGATTATATTACGGCGGTAGACGAGTGTAACGTAATTCTAATTAAGTCTCTGACACAGGGCGAGAATTATGACGCACTGGAAAATATTGCAAGCACCATTGTTGATATGATGAACATGGAAGCGATGATGAATGTCCGGGTAGCTTACGGAACGATTGTAGAAGAGTTAAAAGATGTTTCAAAGTCTTATAAAGAAGCAAAAATGGCGTTGGACGTAGGGAAGATTTTCTATGTGGAGAAAAAAGTGACAGCCTATAACAAGTTGGGAATCGGCCGCTTGATTTATCAACTGCCCGTCAATCTCTGCCAGATTTTTATTCAAGAGATTTTCGGTTCCAATGTACCTGCGGAATTGGATGAGGAGACGTTGACAACGATTAATAAATTCTTTGAAAATAATCTTAATGTGTCGGAAACTTCCAGACAGTTGTTTGTTCATAGAAATACGCTTGTATATCGGATTGAGAAGCTTGCCAAGAGTACAGGGCTGGATATCCGTACATTTGATGATGCGCTGACCTTTAAAATTGCGTTAATGGTAGTTAATTATATGAAATATTTGGATTCTTTGGAGTACTAGGTTGATGTGAACCATAAAATGCCGGATGAGAAATCATCTGGCATTTTTTTGTATTTTGGACATATATATAGAACATAGAGCGAGGTGAGGACATGTACCGGAAAGAAATTATTTATATGAGTCTTTTTGAGGACGAGGTAAAAAAAGAATGTATTGGTTATCTCAAATCGGAGGAAAGACAGAATGCGTATCAACTGGAAGTACAGGTAAAAAAGCTTCCGACAGCGATAGAAGGAAATTTTCCCATTCGCTTACAAAGTGAGACAGGCTGGCAGGAGAGCGGTCCGCTTGTGATAAAAGATGGAGCCGGAAAATGGAACGGAATGGCAAACGAGGCTGTTTTAAAGGTTGAAATTATGATATCGGATGCTGAGAGAATCAAGGGAGAAAGCAGAAAAGAGCAGGAAACAGTAAAGGAAAAAGCCATCAAACAGGAAAAAGCCGTGGCAGAGACTGCGCCACAGGAGGAGCCGAAAGAATTGCCGGATGAAGAAAGAGAACCTGTTTTGCGGGCGGAGTCTATGGCTGTTCCGGCTAAGGCGGCCGCGGTTAAAGCGGCGCCGATAAAAACAATGCCGGCAAAGGGTTCTTTGGTAGGGATGCCCCCGATAAAGCCGGTTTCAGAACACAAGCCTTTATATGAGAATAAATGGGAACAGCTTCTTTCCACATACGAGCAGATACATCCGTACGGCGATAGCAGGATATACGTGAAGCTGGAGCCAAAAGACTTTATTGTGCTGCGGGAAAATTACCAACATCTTGTGAATAATAGTTTTTTGCTGCACGGGTTCTATAATTACCGCTATTTGATTCTGGGAAAAGAGGGCGGGTTTTATCTTGGCGTACCGGGCGTTTTCTATGAGAGGGAAAAAATGGTTGCGCTGATGTTCGGCTTTGAGGCGTTTGAATGTGAGGGGGGAGAAGCGGAGGAAGGAAAATTTGGTTATTATTTACGAAAAGTAGAACTCTAATATAGTTTATTGTAATCCAAAACCGTGCGCTCTTTGTCGAACACAGCTCATGCACGTTACCTTTACAGTTGACTCCGCCAGGCACCCTTACGGCACATGGAAGCTTCCACTTAGTGCTGCTGTGTTCCCACCCTGACACGGTTCATGGATTCCCATTGCGTAAGACCCGAACTTCAACGCCACTTATAAAGGGCAGCTACACAAGCTAAAGCCCTCAATCAAGCATCACCCCTACTAGAGCGGATTGTAGGTACAAGGCACCGCTAACGCCCCGGCTGCACGGTTTTATAAGTATAATGTTTTTTTCTTTATTTGTCAACTAATTTTCCGTCTCCATATTTCGCTCTTCTTTTTGCATTTTATTCCGTATTCTTAATTCTTTGAAAAAGGACGTTAGCAGAAAAGAACAGTTTTCTTCCAATACTCCCCGTTTAACCCGAACCTGATGATTAAACTGCGGCATATCCAAAATATTGAGAATGGAACCGCAGCATCCCGCTTTCGGATTCATCGCACCCATAACAACCTCCGTAATGCGTGCCTGCACAATCGCCCCTGCACACATCTGGCACGGCTCTAAGGTAACATAGAGGGTGCAGCCCTCCAGACGCCAGTCGTGCATTTTTTTGCTGGCTTTATTGATGGCGGTTATTTCTGCATGGGCAAGGGTGTTTTTATCGGTATTGCGTCTGTTATAGCCTCTTCCGATGATTTTGTCCTGATAGACGATTACGCAGCCGATGGGAACTTCGCCCAGCGCATAAGCTTTTTTGGCTTGTTTGATTGCTTCTTTCATATACTTTTCATCAAGGGTCATTGGCATGTCCATTTCTTTCTTTATGATTCCGATTGATACTATGAATTTATTCTATCATATTTAAGCCGCTCATTCTATCCTTGTTTAAAATGCTATTATTTTTGTTATTATTTTTAAGCAGAAAGCTAGTTGACGTGAGGCAATGAAATGGATATAATTTGTTTTATGTGGAGACGTATCGAAGTGGTCATAACGGGGCTGACTCGAAATCAGTTTGCCTTTCGGGGCACGCGGGTTCGAATCCCGCCGTCTCCGCTATAGAAAGTTGGGTGTAAAGCATCCGGCTTTTTATTTCTATAGGAAATTTCTTCAAAGAGTGGAAAAATGCGAAACATTCTTCCAAAGAAAATCGCAAAACAATTTTCTTGTTGTTAAGATAGCAGATTGTTCGATGTCGATACTAAGTGAAATAAATCAGTTGTGATACTTCCCAAAATATTATATAATTTATTTATCATATTTGATTAGTGATATCCGGCTGGGATATTATCAAAAACATATATTGTTAAAGGAGGAATCGGGATGAAAAGAATCGGTATGTTGACCAGTGGTGGAGATTGTCAGGCGTTAAATGCCGCCATGCGGGGGGTTGTAAAATGTTTATCCTGCAGCGGTGAGGAAGTAGAAATTTATGGCTTTTTAGAGGGCTATAAGGGATTGATTTATGGCGATTTTCGTATGCTGACGGGCATGGATTTTTCAGGCATTTTAACGAAAGGCGGTACGATTCTTGGCAGTTCCAGAACACCATTTAAGCTGATGAGAGAGCCGGACGAGAACGGACTGGATAAAGTGGAGGCAATGAAGCAGAACTACTATAAATTGAAGCTGGATTGTCTTGTTATTTTGGGCGGAAACGGAACTCATAAAACAGCCAATCTGTTAAGGGAAGAAGGCTTGAATGTCGTAACGCTTCCCAAGACGATTGACAATGATTTATGGGGAACGGATATGACGTTTGGCTTTCAGAGTGCGGTTGATATTGCGACAGACTGTATTGACTGCATTCATACGACGGCAGCTTCCCATGGACGTATTTTTATCGTAGAAGTTATGGGGCATAAAGTTGGATGGCTGACGCTGAATGCCGGTATGGCAGGCGGAGCGGATATCATTTTGATTCCTGAGATTCCTTATGATATTGATAAGATTATTAAAGCGATTAATGCTCGCAGTTCCCGAGGTTCCAAATTTACGATTATGGCGGTAGCGGAAGGAGCGATTTCTAAAGAGGATGCGAAACTCTCCAAGAAAGAGTATAAGGAGAAGATGAAGAATTATCAGTATCCTTCGGTTTCTTATGAAATTGCGGACCGTATTCAGAAAAAGACAGGCCAGGATGTGCGTGTGACGGTTCCCGGACATACGCAGCGCGGCGGAAGTCCATGTCCTTATGACCGTGTGTTTGCAACCCGTCTTGGCGCGGAAGCAGGTAAGCTGATTTTACAGGGTGAATATGGTTTTATGGTTGGTTATAAAAACAGAGAAGTAGTCAAAGTTCCTTTGGAGGAGGTTGCAGGTAAACTGAAAATGGTAGCGCCGGATGCAACTATTGTGCAGGAGGCCAAAATGACGGGCATTAGTTTTGGCGACTAGACTGCTTCAGGAAGAATGAAAATAGATTGAAAAATAAGCTTGATAGCTCATTTTTCAAAGTCTGAACAACAAGTTCAGACTGCAATTGTGTGCTGGAGCGTCACAAATATGCCTTGATGGCAGACGCAAATTTTGATATTTGCGTCGCCCCGTCGCGAAAACGCTCCGGAATGAGGATTAGAATGTCATATACAGCGCTTTATCGGAAGTTCCGGCCGGATTGTTTTGAAGAGGTAAAGGGGCAGGAACATATTGTAACAACATTGAGAAATCAGATTAAGGCGGAGCGTGTCGGACACGCGTATCTTTTCTGCGGAACAAGAGGAACGGGAAAGACGTCTATCGCCAAGATTTTTGCAAAAGCGGTGAATTGTGAACATCCCGTGGAGGGCAGCCCTTGCAGGGAGTGTCCGACCTGCAAGGCGATTGCGGCAGGCGTCAGCATGAATGTCATAGAGATTGATGCGGCTTCTAATAACGGTGTAGACAATATTAGAGAGATTGTGGATGAAGTGTCCTATTCTCCGACAGAAGGAAAGTATAAGGTTTATATTATAGACGAGGTGCATATGCTGTCTATCGGCGCTTTTAATGCGCTGTTAAAAACGTTGGAAGAACCTCCGTCTTATGTTATTTTTATTCTGGCGACAACAGAAGTGCATAAAATTCCTATTACGATTTTGTCGCGCTGTCAGCGGTATGATTTCAGAAGAATAACGATTGAAACCATTACGGACAGACTTCGGGAATTGATGGACGTAGAACAGATAACGGTAGAGGACAAGGCGCTTCGTTATATTGCCAAGACGGCAGACGGCTCTTTTCGCGATGCGCTCAGTCTGCTTGACCAGTGTATTGCGTTCCATTTTGGACAGGAACTTACTTATGATAAGGCGCTGGATGTATTAGGGGCGGTGGATACGGAGGTATTCAGCAGACTGTTCCAGTGCGTGTTGAAGCAGGATGTGCCGGGCTGTATTGCCCTGTTAGAGGAAATTGTGATGCAGGGCAGGGAGCTGGCGCAGTTTGTTACAGATTTCACATGGTATTTGAGAAATCTTCTGCTTGTGAAAACTTCGGATGCGGTAGAAGATATTATAGATGTTTCTTCCGATAATTTAATGCAGTTACAGGAAGAGGCACAGATAACGGAACCGGAAACAGTAATGCGTTATATCCGTATTTTTTCTGAGCTTTCCGGACAGATTAAATATGCGTCGCAGAAACGGATTTTAATTGAAATTGCATTGATTAAATTGTGCCGCCCGGAGATGGAAGCGGATACGGCGTCCTTATCGGACAGGGTGCGTTTGCTGGAAGAAAAACTGGAAAAAGGCGTAATAACGCTTCCAGCGGCAGGAACACAGGCTGTGCCTTATCAAGAGGCGCTTAGTACAGAGGCCAAAGAGAAGCTTGCACAACTGCCGAACGCCATTCCCGAGGATGTTCAGAAGATTGTAAGTGAGTGGCAGACGATAGTGGGAGAGGCTTCCATGCCGATGAAAAAATACTTGAAAGAGGCGCGTTTAAGCTTGGGCGGTGACGATAAGCTTATGATAGTGGTCGAGGATGGCGTGGCATCGGATTATTTTCTGCGTCAGGAGGGGCATAAGGAACTGTTAGAGCAGATGATATCTAATATTGCGGGTAAAAAGGTGGAAACGGTTATCCAGAGTATTCAGAATAAAGAAAGTTTTGACCAAGATTATGTGGATTTAAGTCAGGTCATTCATATGGAAATAGAAATAGAGTGAAAGGAGATAGAACATTACTATGGCAAAACGCGGAGGATTTCCCGGAGGCGGAATGCCCGGGAATATGAATAACTTAATGAAGCAGGCACAGAGAATGCAGCGGCAGATGGAGGAAAGCCAGAAGGAACTGGAGGAAAAAGAGTTTACGGCCAAGGCCGGAGGCGGCGCGGTAGAAGTAACGGTAACGGGAAAAAAAGAGATTACCAAGGTAACATTGTCGCAGGAAGTAGTGGATCCGGATGATGTGGAAATGTTGGAAGATCTTGTTATGGCAGCGGCTAATGAGGCGCTTCGCATGGCGGAAGAGGCAAATTCGGAAATTATGAATAAGATGACAGGCGGACTGGGACTCGGCGGAGGATTTCCGTTCTGATGGACTTGTATAGTGGACATATTAATAAATTAATTGAAGAACTTTCAGGACTGCCGGGAATCGGAACGAAATCGGCACAGCGGCTTGCCTTTCATTTGATTAATATGCCGAAAGAACGGGTAGAGCGGCTTGCGGGAGCGATACTGGAAGCAAAGGAAAATGTCAGATACTGCCGGGAATGTTTTACTCTGACAGACCAGGAGATTTGTCCTGTCTGCGCCAATGCCGGAAGAGACCATAAAACGATTATGGTAGTGGATAATACGAGGGATTTGGCGGCCTATGAAAAAACCGGG